>CAZOBP010000034.1:0-20819 GCA_964577995.1 uncultured Anaerolineales bacterium | reverse complement strand
GTCTCAAGGCCCTGATGGAGGAAGCCCACGTGGCGCCAGCCAATGTGAACGCGGCGACCATCGGCTACGTGTTGGGCCCGCGTCTCAACGCCGCGGGACGTATGGACCATGCCATGCTCAGCTATCGCCTCCTCACGGTATCCTCCGCCTCGAAAGCCACTGAACTTGCCTCCTTGCTGGAGCAGAAGAACCGCATTCGCCGAGACGTGACCACGGCGACCCTGGAAGCGGCCCGGCTTCAGGTTTCAGAGCAAGCGGATCAACCATTGCTGTTCGCAGTCGGCAGCGATTTTCACGAGGGGGTGCTGGGATTGGCGGCACAGCGTCTTTGCCAGGAGTTCTATCGCCCGGCCGTCGTGACCAGGACAAACGGCGAGGAAAGTGTCAGTTCGGCCCGCAGCGTAAGGGAGTTCGACATCACGGCAGCGCTCGATCAGTGTGCGCCGCTGCTGCTGCGGCACGGCGGCCACTCCAAAGCCGCGGGCTTCAGGACACGTACCGAGAACCTTCCCGAGCTCAGGCGTAGACTGTGCGAGATAGCCGCCGAGCACCTGGAGGGAACCGAACTGCGCCCTACTCTGCACATCGACGCAGAGATCGCTCTCGGCGGGCTGACCCCTGAGCATTTCTCCATGTGCCAGCAACTGGAGCCGCTCGGCCAAGGGAATCCAGAACCGCTCCTCCTCAGCCGTGGCGTAGAAGTGCGCGACAGCAGAGTCGTGGGCGACAACCACCTGAAGATGAGTCTGACGGGTGGACGGTTAGTCTGGGACAGTATAGCTTTTCGTATGAGCGATCACGCCAGCGAACTCTCGCCGCGCATAGACGTGGTCTACACGCCCCAGGTGCGGACGTGGCGGGACCAGGAGCAATTGCAGCTCAGAGTCGAGGATCTCAGGCCTGCGCAATGAGTTAAGCCCCGCGACGAGCACCTGCGGGAGCCGCAGACAAACGGAGCCCCCCCGAACCCATGAGTCGAGAATACCCTTCAGGTGCTATCCCTTCAGTCGGCGCCGTTGTGTGCAACGGCGACAGAGTGCTCCTCGTCCTTCGAGCGCAGAAGCCGAGCCGTGGAAAATGGAGCGTCCCTGGCGGCGTGGTCGAATTGGGCGAGACCATCCGCGAGGCAGCCCACCGCGAGGTCCTGGAAGAGTGCGGGCTGGACGTCGAGGTCGGCGAGGTGATAGCAGTCCGAGACCTGATTCTCCCGGACCAGGACGGTCGTATCCGCTTTCACTACGTCCTCGTGGACGTGGTGGCGAGGTGCGTGGGGGGTGAGTTGAGCGCCGCGTCGGACGTCGCTGATGCCCGCTGGGTGTCGAGGGGAGATCTCGACAGCCTGGACCTCACCAGCGGACTCCTGCCAGTGCTGCTCCGCGGTCTCGATGAGTACTCCGATCTTGACCTTTCCACCTGGACAGGCTAACATCTAGGCGGCTTGCTGCTGCCCGGCGACTCGCCTCGACCGGAGCCATGTTTGTCCATTTGGCAGACCTCGATCCAGGCCCAGGAGGATCCCGTCATGCTGATCACAAACGGTACGCTGGCAACCTTCGGAGAGGCCAACCAGCTCGTCCACGATGGAGCACTGCTCGTCCAAGGGGATCGCATCGTGGCCCTGGGGAAGACATCCGAACTCCGGGGACAGTTTCCCGACGAGGAGAGGATAGACGCTCGAGGAAAGCTGGTCTTGCCGGGTTTGATTTGCGCCCACACCCATTTCTATGGCGCCTTTGCCCGCGGCATGGCTCTGAAGACCGAACCGCCCTCCAACTTTCCTCAAATCCTTGAGTACCTGTGGTGGCGCCTGGACAAGACCCTGAACGCTGACGATGTGCGACACAGTGCGCTGGTGTGCCTCGTGGACGCCATTCGAAACGGCACCACCACGTTGCTCGACCACCACGCCAGCCCCCACGCTCTTGCAGGCTCCCTCGACGTCATCGCGGAAGCCGTCGACGAATCCGGTCTACGGGCCTGTCTTTGCTACGAGGTCTCCGATAGGGATGGCGAAGAGATTGCCATCCAGGGACTGAAGGAGAACGAAAGGTTCATCAAGGCCAGCCACAGCGACCGCGTCGCTGCGACCTTCGGCCTCCACGCGTCCCTGACCCTCTCCGACGAGACCTTGGAGCGAGCCGTGGAAATGGCTAGCCAACTGGGCGTTGGTTTCCACATCCACGCGGCCGAGGACAAGGCGGACGTGGACGATAGCCTCAAGAAATACGGGCTGCGAGTGATCGAGCGGCTGGAGAAGGCAGGCATCCTGGGACCGAAGACCATCGCCGCCCACTGCGTCCACATAGACGCTTTCGAAACGGACATCCTCCGGGAGACGGAGACGAACGTGGCCCACAATCCGCGGTCCAACATGAACAACGCCGTTGGCGTGGCCGACGTGTTGAGGATGCTCAGGCGGGGCGTCAACGTGGGCCTGGGCAACGACGGCTTCTCCAACAACATGTTCACCGAGATGAAGACGACCTATCTCCTGCACAAGATGTACCAGAAGGACCCGCGCGTGATGGGTGCAGATCAGGTACTGGAGATAGGAGTGCGGAACAACGCGCGCATCGCCGGGATCTTCTTCCCGAAGCCACTCGGGGAGCTGTCGGTCGGCGCCTACGCCGATATCATCATTCTCGACTACGTGCCCACAACTCCCATGGACGTGGGCAATCTACCCTGGCACCTCATCTTTGGGATGGCTGGGGGCCAGGTGAGTACGACCATCGTGGGAGGCAAGCTGCTGATGAAGGAGCGGGAGTTGCTCACCCTGGACGAAGAGGCCATCTGCGCCCGCTCCCGCGAACTGGCCCAGAAGGTCTGGGCGCGGCTGTGAAGGCAGACGGGGAGACAGGGTATGGAGAGTAGCACCGCCGAACAGAGATCGGAAGGCCGGGTGCGTGCGCTGTGGAAGCGGCTCGGCACACCAATCAAGATCGGATTGCTGTTCGCCGTTATCGCCGGACTCATGGCGCTGACCGGCTGGATTGCACGTCCGAACTACACTTCCCGCTCGCTGATCTCCCTGTTCCTGGCCGTGGTCATTTCGGCGGGGACCTGGGGTGTGGTGGCCTGGGCCATCGCAGCAGCAGCCGTGGAAGTGACCAGAGACGAGGAGTAGCGGCCATGGCAGACCTGCGAGTCGAGATTTGCGGCATAGAGTTCCGAAACCCGGTCCTCCCCGCGGCCGGCCCGCCGACCTGGAATGGAGAAGCCATGGTGGCCTGCGCGGAAGGGGGTGCCGGGGGCATAGTAGCCAAGACCATCTCCACCACGGCAGCCGTCGTCCCCGAACCGTGTATGGCTCAGATGGGCAGGGCCTCCATGTTGAACACGGAGCTATGGTCGGAACTGCCTCCGGAGCAGTTTTTCGACCAGGAGTACGCCAAGGCCAAAGAGACAGGCCTGCCCCTCATCATCAGCATGGGGTATACCGCCGAGCAGATAGCAGAACTGGCCCCCAAGGTGAAGCCCTTCGCGGACGCCCTGGAGCTGTCTACGCACTACATCGGCGAAGATCCAGCGCCCATGATAGCGGCCATCAAGGCGGCGAAGGACGCGGTGGACGTGCCGGTCATCGTGAAGCTGAGCCCCCTGGGGCGGGAGATGAAAGCCGCTGCACAGGCGGCACAGGACGCCGGCGCCGATGCCATCGCAGCCATCAACTCCTTCGGTCCCTGCCTGGGCATAGACACCGAGACAGGGCTACCTGTGATGGGCAGCGAGGAGGGGTACGGGTGGCTATCGGGCAGGGCCATCAAGGCTCTGGCCCTGCGCTGCGTCTTCGACATCGCTCGCTCCGTCGATCTTCCCATCTTGGGGGTCGGAGGGGTCTCCCGAGGGACTGACGCCATCGAGATGTTCATGGTCGGAGCCTCGGCGGTCCAGGTCTGCACCGCGGCGATCCTCAATGGGCCCGGCGTGTTCGGCAAGATCGCCAGTGAGATGGACCGTTGGCTCGAAGACCACGGCTACTCCTCGGTAAACGACGTCAAGGGGCTGACCATCCAGAAACTCAGAGCGCGCGAATACCGCACCACCCACCTGCCGCCCACGATCTACGAGGAACTGTGCACGGGCTGTGGGCTCTGCGAGACCAGTTGCGTCTATCACGCCATCGCCGTCGTGGACGACAAGGCCCAAGTCGACGAGGACCTGTGCTGGGGATGCGGCCTGTGCGCCAGCCGCTGTCCCACGCGAGCCCTGGAGATGCCATAAGCCACGATGGCCCTACGGGTGGCGTGTGTTGGCTAGGGACCTAGGACAAGCTTCCGGTTTGTCCATTCCATGTGCAATCGCGCTGCCTCAACGAGCACAGTGCCCCGACCAGCCCTTACGAGTTAGCCAACCACAGATCAGCGGTCTGGTACGGCAAGACGAAGCCACAGCCCATATCGAGCAACCAATGTGCGCCGCACCTCGTGGCACAGCCCTGTGTCGTTCGGAATGATAGAATACCCTAACCAAGATGCGCGCCACCGCGCAGCGGTCCTGTGGACCGGCGGCAAGGACTCCTGCCTGGCTCTGTACGAAGCCACCTTGCAGGGGTTCCAGGTCGAGCAATTGATCACCTTCGTGCCCGGCGAGGGCAGATTCCGCGCCCATCCCCTCGAGTTCTTGAGTCTCCAGGCACAGGCCCTCGGCCTTCCCCATCACACCCTGGAGATCAGAGAACCGTACAGGGAGGCCTACCAGAAAGCCATCGCCGCTCTGAGGGAGAGATGGGCCATACAAACGCTGGTCACAGGCGACATCGGGGAGGTGGACGGCCATCCCAACTGGATGCGGGAATGCTGCGCGGGGTTGGACATCAGAGTATTCACCCCCCTGTGGGGTCGCGGTGGGATTGCGTTGCTCGACCGCTTCCTATCTTGCGGATTCCAGGCCATCTTCTCGTGCGTGAGGGCGCCCTGGCTAACTCCGGATTGGGTAGGAAGGGAGCTTGACGCCGAGGCGATGGCAGAGCTATCTGCCCTCGCGCAGGGCAGCGGCTTCGACATCTGCGGCGAACAGGGGGAGTACCACACCCTGGTCCTGGACGGGCCACCGTTCGAGAAGCGCATCTGTATCGACGGCTACCAGACAAAGACCGACGATGATCTGGCTTATGTCGAGTTCCAGCAGATCTCCCTGCGAGACAAGCAGAATCGCATCCCTCAGGTGCAGACAAGTCCAGACTCCTCTCCGACAGCCAACGCAGGGAAACTCGACCATGCGGATGCCGCACGCAACAACGACGGCGAGGGTGCGTGATGCAGTTGAGCCGAGCCCTCCAGGTCGGAAAGGGTGACGTGATCTCCCTCGTTGGCGCCGGCGGGAAGACCACCACCATGTTCCGTCTGGCCGCCGAGTTGGCTTCCGACGGCTGGAAGGTGGTCACCACGACCACCGCCATGATCTGGCGTGAGGACCAATGTGGCTTCACCGTTCTGGAGGCTGAAACAGACCGGCTCATGGACCAGGTTTCGTCTGCATTGACGGAGCACAGCAGCATCACCGTCGCCTCAGGCCTCGACGAAGCCAAGGGCAAACTGATCGGCATAGATCCTTCCATCGTTGGCGCGCTCGTCGCCCTGCCCCAGGTGGACGTGGTCATCGTCGAGGCCGATGGAGCCAAGGGGCGCTCCCTCAAGGCGCCAGCGCCCCACGAGCCGGTGATCCCCGCCAGTACCTCCATCCTCATGCCGCTGGCCGCCATGGATGCCCTCGGCAAGCCTCTGGACGACCGCTTCGTGCACCGTCCGGAGATCGTGGTGAGATTGACCCATGCTCAACCTGGTGACATCATCACCGCAGAGCTTATGTCAACAGTGCTCCTCCACCCGGAGGGTGGCCTCAAGAACGCGCCACCTTTGGCCAGGGTCGTGCCCCTGATCAACAAGGTGAGCGCCTCCAACACCGTGTCCGGCCGGGAGGTGGCGCGATCGCTCCTCCATGAGCCCAGAGTGAAGCGCGTCCTACTCACCGCCGTGGCCGAGGACGATCCGGTCAAGGAGGTCTGGGGGCGGGTAGCAGCGGTGGTCCTGGCTGCAGGAGGGTCGTCTCGCTTTGGCTCTCCCAAACAGCTACTACCCTGGAAGGGCAAGACACTCCTGGAGCACGTCGTGGATACGGCGCTCGCATCGTCCGTGCAGGAGACCGTCGTCGTACTTGGCCATCAGGCAGAGCGTGGGCGCGCGGTCGTTGCGGATCGCCCCATCAGAGTAGTCGTCAATGAGGACTGGGACAGCGGTCAAAGCAGTTCGGTGCGGGCGGGGGTCCGGGCACTGACAGGCGGCTACCAGGCCTGCCTCTTCCTGCTGGTGGACCAGCCGAACGTGACCTCGAGGCTCATAGACGACGTCCTGACCAGGTACCGCCGTACGCTGGCCCCCCTCGTGGCTCCGGTCCACGGCAGCCAGAGAGGCAACCCCGTTCTCTTCGGCAAGACCCTGTTCCCCGAGTTGCTGGAGGCACAGGGAGACGAGGGCGGACGCCAGGTGATAGCGCGTCACGAGCGGGAAGTCGAGACGGTGGAAGTGCGAGACCAGAGTCTATTCCTCGACATCGACACAGTGGAAGAGTATGAAGCAGCCAAATGAAGACAGAACGCGGATCGTAGTCATCCGCCACGGCGAGACAGAGTGGAACCGGGTGGAGAGGTTCCGAGGCCGCATAAACGTCCCGCTCAACGAGAAGGGGCATCGTCAGGCGTTGGCCGTGGCTCGAAGGTTGTCCTCCTGGCCCATCGAGGCCATCCACTCCAGCCCCCTGAAGAGGGCCCTCCAGACGGCACAACCCCTGGCAGACGTTTGCCGAACCAGCGTCTCGCCACTCGAGGGGATCGTGGACATCGATTACGGGACCTGGGCGGGCCTCACTCCTGAGGAAGCAGCCTCCCGGCATCCCACACTGTACAGGACCTGGGTCGACAGTCCGCACCTCGTTCAGTTCCCTGACGGTGAGAGCCTGGAGCAGGTCCGGGACAGAGCCCTGGCCGCCTTGAACGAAGTATGCGCCACACACCGTGGAAAGACCGTGGTCCTCTTGTCTCACGTCGTGGTCAACCGCGTGTTGATTCTAGGGGCCATGGGTTGGGGCATCGCGTCCTTCTGGAGAATAGGCCAGGACAATGCGGCCATCACCATCCTGGAAGCTCTCGAGGGGCGGTACCGCCTGCAACTACTGAACGACACATGCCACCTGGAGGGCCTGGACGCAGAGGCAGCGCCGTCCGGAAACGAGACTAGAGGATCTTGAAAAACCAACGAGAACACAATCTGGAGAGACTCGGCTATATCCACAATCTGATCATTGACATGGATGGGGTCTTATACCGTGGGCAGGAGCGGCTTCCTGGCGCCCGACGACTCCTCACCTACCTAGTCGAGAAGGATGTACCCTTCATACTGGCCACCAACAACTCTACCCTCACGCCGCAACAGTACGTGGCCAAACTGGCGGCCATGGACATCGAGGTCACCGAGAGGCAGATCCTCACCTCAGGCCAGGCCTCCGCCCTCTATCTCGCCAAGGTCGCGTCCCCGGGCACGAAGGTCTACGCCATCGGCGAGGATGGCCTGTTCGCAGCGTTGAAAGAGCAAGGCTTCCAGATCGCAGAGCAGGCCGTCCCCTATGTGGTAGTGGGCATGGATCGCCAGCTGACCTGGGAGAAGCTCAGAATCGCGGCCCTGGCCATCAGGGCTGGAGCCACGTTCATCGGCACCAATCCCGACACCACCCTCCCCACCGAGGAAGGATTAGTCCCTGGAAACGGCGCCAGCCTGGCCGCTCTGGAGGCAGCCACCGACGTACCACCCCTGATCATCGGAAAACCGCAGCCCACACTCCTGAGCTTGGCCATGGAGAAGATGGGCGCCACCAGAGAGGGCACCGCGATCGTCGGGGACCGTTTGGAGACCGATATTCTGGGGGGGAAGAACGCTGGCGTCTCTACCGTACTGGTGCTCAGCGGGATCAGCGACCGAGAGGAGTTGGAGGCGTCCCCCCACCAGCCGGATTTCGTGTTTGAGAATGTGGGAGACTTCCTCCACTCCTGGCGCGACCAGCGTGAGCAGTAGCCGCCCACCCTCGATCCTCTCTCCCCAGGCGACTGGCTGTTTTCCAACGAGGAAGGAAACGAATGAACTTACGCGTGCTTTCAGCCCATGACATACGCGCAGCGATCACTATGGCCGACGCTATCGAGGCTGTGACCAGCGGCTTCGCCCAGCTCTCGGCAGGGAGGGCCGTGGTCCCGCTGCGCACGTCTCTGAGCACTGCGGCGGGCACGAGCCTGTTCATGCCAGCCTACCTGCCGGACAGTGAGACCACCGCACTCAAGCTCGTCTCCGTGTATCCAGACAACCCCTCCCTGGGGCTCCCCACTATTCTGGCCATCGTCGTAGTGGTAGATGCGTGCACGGGGAGGCCACTGGCGCTGATGGATGGGACCTACTTGACCGCCCTGCGCACCGGCGCCGCCTCCGGCGCAGCCACCGATCTCCTGGCCAGGCAGGGGGCTCGGGTCCTGGCGCTTTTCGGAGCGGGAGCACAGGCAAGGACTCAACTGGAAGCCGTGTGTACGGTACGCCCCATCGAGGAGGTCAAAATCTTCGATCCCGACCAAGAAGCGGCGCACAGACTGGTGGAGGAGATGGCCGGACGGGGTCCCATTCCCGACCGCGTCCTGGTCGCCGCCTCGGCCACGGAAACAGTCAAGGATGCCGACATCGTGGTCACCGCCACCACGTCACACAAGCCGGTCTTCGATGGAACCCACGTCGGTCCCGGAACTCACGTCAACGCTATCGGCGCCTACACGCCCCAGATGCGGGAGCTGGACGAGGACCTGGTCCGCAGAGCCAAGATCGTGGTCGACACTCGAGAAGGCTGCCTGGCCGAGGCCGGGGATTTGATTTTACCCCTTCTTTCTGGAGTTATCTCTGAGACAGACATCTACGCAGAACTGGGAGAGGTAGTCAGGGGTGTCAAGGCTGGTCGTGAGACGCAGTCCGAGATCACCCTGTTCAAGTCCGTTGGGAGCGCCGTACAGGACGCTGCGGTGGCCCGGGCAGCGCTGGACCGGGCGGTGCAGGAAGACCTGGGTACCATCGTCGCGCTGTGAAAGGCCGCTGCCGGAGGGATTATGCTTCCTGATTCTGCTGACGTCGTGATTATCGGTGGGGGCGTGATGGGCGCCAGCACAGCCTACCACCTGGCCCAGAAGGGCAACCCCGGCGTGTTGCTTCTGGAGAGGAATCAGTTCTTCGGCGAGGAATCCACAGGCCGCTGCGCCGGCGGCATCCGCTACCAGTTCTCCAACGAGATGGACATCCACCTCTCCCTGCTCAGTATCCCCATGCTGGAACGCTTCCCGGAGGAACTAGAGCAGGAGATAGACCTCAGACACTGCGGCTACCTGTTCCTGCTCTCGCGGGAGGAGGACGTCGATGCCTTCCAGAGGAATGTGACGCTCCAGCGCAGCCTGGGGGTGGAGACCGAGTGGCTCTCGGCTGAAGAGGTGAGAAAGAGAGCCGCCCCCGTCCATACCACCGGCATACTGGCTGGCACCTTCTGCGCCCGCGATGGCCTCGCCGACCCCTCGGGCGTCGTGCAGGGCTACGTGAAAGGGGCCAAGCGGTTGGGAGCCACCCTCCTCACCGATACCGAGGCGACTGGCATCGAGGTCACCGCTGGCAAGGTGTGCGCAGTGCGAACCAAGCGAGGGAGGGTGAAGACCGGTGTGGTGGTCAACGCCGCTGGGCCTTGGGCAGCCGTGGTGGGGGCCATGGCCGGCATCGAGGTCCCTGTGCGCCCACTGCGCAGGCAGGTCGCCGTGACCACCACCGTGCCAGGTTTGCCTCACGACTTCCCCATGGTCATCGACTTCGCAAACAGCCTGTACTTCCATCGGGAGGGCACGGGAGTGCTCTCGGGGATGTCCAACCAGCACGAGCGTGAGGGCTTCGATCAGAGCGTAGACTCCGGGTGGGAGATGGCGCATCTGGAGGCTGCCGTGGCCAGGATGCCCGTTCTAGAAGACGTTGGCGTATTGAATCGGTGGGCGGGGCTCTACGCGGTCAGCCCCGATGCGTTGGCCATCCTGGGCAAGGTACCTCACTTGGAGGGCTTCTACTGCATCAACGGCTTCAGCGGCCACGGCTTCATGCACGGCCCCATCTGCGGGCTGCTGCTGGCTGAGGAGATCTTAGAGGGAGTTGCCCACACCCTGGACATCGCGCCGCTGCGGCTCGACAGGTTCCTGCGAGAGCGGAAGGCAACCGAGTACGCCGTGGTCTAGGCACTCAGAACTGGCCCCCGCTGCACGGGCACCGCATGCAGTGCGCCCGCCGCTTGACAAGCGCATGAGGACATGGTCCGCAGTAAGGGCTTCAGCCGTTCACAATGCGCTGAAGCGCACACTTCAGTCTAAGCCCCTGCGCGCGGTGGAGAGGGAGGACATGGTGGGCATCATCAAGGGCACTAACTCAGCTCACCCTCCCCTCAATCCCCTCCCATCGAGGGAGGGGAACTCCTATAGAAGCCCTCCCCCTGAGGGGGACGGTTGGGTGGGGGCGAGTAGAAACCGCATCCTTCGATACGTCGCTTCGCGACTACTCAGGATGCTTTCCACGCTCAACTCAGTAGACAGGCTCGTAGTAGGGGCTTCAGCCCTTCCGGATGCGCTGAAGCGCACACTACGCACGGCTTCCTCCGGCTGGAGGAGGAAGGGCTGGAGCAGGGCGGGAGGCCGCGCCCGGCCTACTCGACCGGAATGCCGTTGTAGTTGGTGAGGTACGCGTACTCGGGGTAGGTGATGGTGTTATGGACGACGGCCGCTATCCCCAGGGGGCTGGTCGTGGTCACCACCACCGTGCCAGTCCAATCTTCACCCAGGGTACCGAGGGTCGTGGCGTGATCGCCGTACCGGGTGTTGAAGGCGTGAACGCCGCTGGGATCGATGCTCGCGGTGATGGTGATCACCTTGGTGCCTTCGTCATAGTACCAGTAGGACCAGAGGTCGATCTCGTTATCCGGCTCCACGTTCTGCACCACGACCCCAGAGTACTGGCGCCAGGCGCTCCCGTCCTTGACCCGGTAGGCCACGGGGAACACGAGTTTGGAGGAGCCGCCCGGCACGCCCGTGTACGCTGCTGAGAGTTTGTTGTAGGGGTTGCGACTCAGCGTGGCCGAGCCGACGATGGGCTGAGTGGAGGTCACCACGACGGAACCGCTGAACGTGTCGTCCAGACCCTCAAACCTTTCATCGGTCTGCATGTTGTAGTTCTTAGCACCATACGGGGCGATGTTATCCTGCAGGCTGAGTTCCAGGTTTCCTTCCCGGTCATACAGATAGAAGTAGGCGGTGATGGAGGAGAAACTGGTGTTCTGCACCAGGATTATCGACCAGTCCGAGTGGCCGCCCCAACTGCCATTGAAGTTCCGTCTGTTGACGAATGGGAAGTAGATCTCCGTGTCGCTGGTGGCAGGGGGGCCATTGTAGGCCAAGGCGTAGCCTGCAATGGCGTGATTGCGGGCCACGCCTGCGATCTCCTGGCTCGAGGTGACCTGGAGGGTGCCCATGAAGCCGGAGGGTAGCTGTGAGTCATTGGGGATATTGGGGTTGACGGAGGAGTCCCAAAGGTCGTAGGTCTCCTGGGAGAAGGGCTGAATGGTGTCGAGGAAGGGGCTGCCGGAAACGGCGTCGCCGCCCCGGTACCGGTAGGTCATGTAGACCTCACAATCCTCAGTATCCAGGCATTGTATGGTAATGATGCTCCTCCAGAAACCTGTCTTGACTAGATGGGGGAAGAAGATGTCATGGGCTCCCTCCACCGTGTCTGCGTAGGCAACAGCACTCAACCCATCGCCTCGGGGGATGTCCTTCCAGTGGGCCTCCACCACGGAGACAATAGGTCGCAGGGAGTCGAGGGTCATGGAGCCCAGCCAACCGCTGCCCAGGCCGGAATCAGAGGGCGCGAAACCGGCGTTCCAAAGGGGGGCAATGGTCTCGGCGACGTCTGAGCTGGCATAGCCGTTCTGGTCTACGTACGTGGCCACGACGTTGGCGTCCAGGGTCTGGTGGACGTTCATGACCCAGGTATCGGTGTTGCCGAGCCCGGGGCTCTCGTCAGGGTACTGCGCCAGGGCCACGGAAGAGAGAAGCAGAAGACCAAGGGAGAGTGCCACGGATGCCAGTGCTTTGATTCTCATGCCGCATCGTCCTTTCGAGACTAAGGTGTGTGCGCCATATCGATCCACTACTCGACCGGAATGCCGTTGTACTGCGCTATGTACCTGTAGGTCGGCATCACTGTCTGGTTGAGGATCAGGCCGGCAATGCCCGCCGAACTGGTAGTGGTCACGACCACGGTGCCCTTCCAGTTGTCGCCCAGAGCCTCGTACGCGCCGCCACTGTATCGGGTGTTGTAGCCGCCGGAGGCGTAGGGAGGGACGTCATCGGTAAAGCCGAGCAGAACGTCTCCGTCCGAGTCCATCCACTGGACGTGGATGGTGATCTCGTTGTTGGGATCCACATTCTGGACGCTTACACCGGCCCACTGACGCCAGGCATCGCCCTCCTTGACGCGGTAGGCGACAGGGAAGACCAGCTTCTGGTAACCTTCCGAGAAGCCATAGTGACCACCGGCCGCGCGACCACTTGGCACACGGACGATGCTGCCGCACCCGACGATAGGGTGAGTGGAGGTCACCACGGCCGAGCCAATGAAGGGGTTCGGCAACTCGTCGAAGGGCCACTCAGGGGTCGTCTTGGCATTGTAGGAGTGGGACCCGCGGGCAGGGATGTCATCGGAGAAGCGGAGGACGCGGTTGCCGTCGCCGTCGTAGAAGTTGAGGTAGATGGTGATCGTGCTGTCGTTGAGGTCATACACGCTAATGCTTGACCAGTCCGACTGCCCACCCCAATCTGCCCAGTTCCTCCTGTTGAAGGCGGGGAAGAAGATCTCCGTGGCGGTCGTGGCAGGGACCGCGTTGTAGGCAAGGGAGTAGCCCAGGCAGCAATGGGAGCGGGCCACGCCGGCGATGGACTGGGTCGAGGTCACCTGTAGGCTGCCCCACCAGCCAGAGGGCATCTGTGTAGCATTGGGGATGTTGGGATTGACGGTGGCATCCCACAGGTCGTAGGTCTCTTGAGAGAAGGACTGGATGGTGTCCAGGAAAGGGCTGCCGCTGACCAGATTGCCCTCGGTATCACGGTAGGTCATGAACACCTCACAATCCTCAGTGTCCACACACTGGATGGTGAGGAGACTCCGCCAGCAACCGGTCTTCACCGCGCTGGGAAAGAAGATCTCCTGGGCGCCCTCAGCGGTGTCGTTGAACGCGGAAGCGCCCCAGTGGTCGCCCGTGGGGACATCCGTGAAGATAGTCTCAGCGATGGCGGCGATGGGTCGCAGGGAATCAATGGCAACCGAGCCCAACCAGCCACTGTCCACACCGGAACTCGAGGCAGGGAACTTGTAGTTCCAGTTGGGGCCGATGGTCGCCGCGAGGTACGAGCTGGCATAGCCGTTCTGGTCTACGTACGTGGCCACGACGTTGGCGTCCAGGGTCTGGTGGACGTTCATGACCCAGGTATCGGTGTTGCCGAGCCCGGGGCTCTCGTCAGGGTACTGCGCCAGGGCCACGGAAGAGAGAAGCAGAAGACCAAGGGAGAGTGCCACGGATGCCAGTGCTTTGATTCTCATGCCGCATCGTCCTTTCGAGACTAAGGTGTGTGCGCCATATCGATCCACTACTCGACCGGAATGCCGTTGTACTCGGTGATGTACACGTAGTGTGGCATGCTGGTGGTGTTGAGCAACACTCCCGCTATGCCCACGGGATTGGTCGTGGTGACGACCACGGTGCCCTTCCAGTTGGTGCCCAGATCTCCATATGTCCCCTCATCGCCGTATCTCGTGTTATAGCCGTGGGCGGCGTAGGGAGCGATGGATTCGTCCTCGAACTTGAGCAAGAGATTGCCGTCGGAATCGAACCACTGGAGGTGGACGGTGATCTCGTTGTCGGGGTCCAGGTTCTGGATGCAGATGCCGGTATACTCACGCCAGTCGCTTCCATCCTTGACCCGGTAGGCGACTGGCAAGACCAGCTTCTGGGAACCTGACGACGCACCAGCGTAGGCAGCTGACAGGCCATAGCTTGGCGCGCGCATGACGCCATGGCTTCCGATGATGGGGTGGGTGGAGGTGACCACGAGCGACCCGGAGAAGGGGCTCTCGAGCAAGTAGGAGGGCCAGTTGTCGCCGTACCTGGCGTTGTAGCCGTTGGTTCCGTAGGCAGGGACATCATCAGAGAAGCGGAGGACACGGGTCCCGTTGGCCTTGTAGAAATTGAGGTAGATGGTGATGCTGAAGTCACTGAGGTTGTGGATGCTGACACCCGACCAATCGGATTGGCCGCCCCAACTGCCCCCGAAGTTCCTCCTGGCGAAGCCGGGGAAGAAGACCTCGGTGGCGGTGGTGCGAGGGATGGCGTTGCAGGATGATGCGTGGCCTGATGCGCAGTGGGTGTGGGCGACACCGGCGATGAGTTGAGTTGAGGTGACCTGGAGGGTACCCGACCAGCCGGAAGGCATCTGTGAATCATTTGGGATGTTGGGGTTGACCGAGGCGTCCCAGAGGTCGTAGGTCTCCTGAGAGAAGGACTGGATGGTGTCCAGGAAGGGACTACCGCTGACCGCGTTGCCGTAAGCATTACGGTAGGTCATGGAGACCTGGCAATCGGCGGTGGCCAGGCAGTGGATGGTGAACCTGCTGCGGTAGTAGCCCGTCTTCACGAGACCGAGGAAGATCTCGTGGGCGCCCTCAGGGGTGTCGCAGTAGGCGGAGGCGCTCCAGTGATCGCCTCCCGGGACGTCCTCATAGGTGTTCTCGACGACGGAAGCGATGGGTCTGAGAGAGTCGATGGTCATGGAGCCCAGCCAGCCTGAGGAGAGGCTGGAGCTGGAGGCAGGAAAGTTGTCGTTGCCCTGGGGAGAGATGGTGCTCTGGATGCTGCCGGCCTGGTTGCCGTCCTGGTCTACGTAGGTGGCCACGACGTTGGCATCCAGGGTTTCGTGGACGTTCATGACCCAGGTTTCGCTGGAGCCAACGCCGAGCTCGTCGGTAGGGAAACCGGCGAGCGCCACTGAAGAGACGAGCAAAATGCCCAGGAGAAGTGCCACAGTTGCCAGCACCTTGGTTCTCATTCTCCACTCCTCTTTCGAGAGTGCTCGACTATCGTTTGCCTGTGCTCGCGGCCACTAGCTTGTTCCTTATTGAGTATCTCAAAGACAATGGACTTCCCAGGCCTCGCCGGTGAACTGGTAGGGGTTCGACGCGTCGCCGGCCACCACCGGCAGGCCGAAGGGATCGTAGGCGTAGTTGGTCTGTACCTCGCCTGTGGCATCCAGCAGTTGTCGCACGCTCCCCAGCCCGTCGCTGAAGTAGTACTGTCTCCCAGCTTGCTGCTGGGCGATGATGTCCAGCCCGTAGAGGTACACGGCCTCGGTGTCGCTGACCACCACGGGCAGCGTCGCTGCCAGGTCGAGGACGTACTGGGTGGTGTCTCCGCTCACGGTCTTGCTGGTCCTGTCCCCATCGCCGTTGTAGGCGAACTGGGTGGTTTGGGGCCCGCCTCCCCGCGAGGGACGCCTGGGTGGGCTGCCCAGCCCGGAACGTTCCGCGCCAAACGCGGGCTCTACCTCATGTCTATCCGCCCATAACCCGCCCAGTCCTGCAATTCGCTCTGTTCGTACCCACTCCCAGGAAATGGGACCGCGTCCCTCAGTTCGTGCAGTTGATCCAGTGTTGTGGGGACGAAGTACCAGACACGCGTCACGAGGGTCTCTGGCACGAGTTCGTGGTGCCCGTCTGACGGCTCCACCACCAACTGAGGTATGAACCCTTCGCCGGGATAGTACAGGTTCACGAGCGCCTGGGCACTACCTCCTGTGCTCCACTGAGCCCATAGCTTGTCGGGAGGGCCATACCTCTCCAGAACGCGGTCCAAGGTGACCCGGTAGTCGAGATATATCACCATGTCGCTCAATGTTCCGTCTGTGATTCCGAAGGCGTTGTAGGTAGCTTGGCTCCGACCGGGAAGGGTGCTCTGCCACCACAAGGTGGTGCTACCGGCGTAGGTGTCCCGATAGTATTCTCCCACATAGTCGCTCTGCGCCAAATAGCACACAACGTCTTCCTCAGTGGACATGCCCGGCACAAGCCCCTGCCAACACGGAGGTCCACACGGGTCCCCCGTCAAGAGGCTGCTGTCCACTCCAACCTCCTCCGTGGGACGGCAGGAAGCAAGACACGCCCCCATGCTCAACAGCCACACAAGAAACAAATTGCTCATCTGTCGTAGTTTCACGGCTCACCCCTCAAACATCGACTCGCTCCAAGGGTACGGTTTGCGGTCCAGAGGGTTCATGTATTCCCCGACGTAATCCCATCTGTCGCGTGATATCTCCTTGCCCACTCCGCCGGCGTAGTCCTCATACACGTATGCGGCGACCGACTCAGCCCAATCCTCGCGAGGGTTCAGACGAGCCTTCGATCTTCCCCTCTTCCATCGCCTGACTTCGAGCGTCGCTTTCTCTGTCTCAGCCCGCGGGAGCTGGCATTCAACCGGTTCGCGGGACCACATCCCTCTCGTCAACATCCCTCCTGACAAGAGAGCTCCGTTGCGGAAATCCCACCAGTGGGCCAGTTCATGCACCACGGTCCACTTCTGGCCGGTCACGTCGTCCCACCAGAATCCGGAGAAGGTGATGCTGAAGTTGCTGGTCCAGCCACGTACGGCGTCTCCGAATACTACCAGCTCCCCCTCCCTCTTGTATACCCGCACTGGTGCTATCCTCTCCTTGAAACCAGCTCTGCCACCCTGCATCAGATCCGACATGTCGCCCGCTGCCTCTAGCAGAAGGTCCAGCTGCGACCAAGTCCAGTCTGACCAGAGGGTGTACTCCTCCATGGGACCGCCTGCGCCGGTCCTTGGATGATGCCGTTGGCGCCCGCCGACAAGGATGCCATAAAGCATTTCGAGCTTGGCACCGAGGTGCTCAAGGCCCTCGCAGGTGTCCTCCAACATGCACGCGCGTGCCCACGGGTCGCGACCATCCATTCCTCTTTGATCCACCAGATTGACAGGGTTGTTAGTCACATACACGTACCGGTTCAGCGTGTTGGGTTGCCACAGATCACCCGCCCACGGGTCCTTGGTGATGAACCTCCCCGTCTCCGGCTGGTAGTACCTGGCCCGCAGGTACAGCAACTCCACCTCCGCGTCCCAGGCCTCGCCGGTGAACTGGTAGGGGTTGGGCACCTCGCCACCCATCACCGGCACGCCGAAGGGATCGTAGGCGTAGCTGGCCTCTACCTCCCCCGTGGCGTCAACTAGCTGTCGCACGCTGCCCAGCCCGTCGTGGAAGTAGTACAGCCTTTCGGATTGCTGCTGCGCGATGATGTCCAGCCCGTAGAGGTACACGGCCTCGGTGTCGCTGACCACCACGGGCAGCGTGGCCGCCAGGTCGAGGACGTACTGGGTGGTGTCTCCGCTCACGGTCTCGCTGCTCCTGACCCCATCGCCGTTGTAGGCAGACTCAGTTGTTAAGGTGCGGTTATGCGTTGCTCGCCGGTGCCAACGGTGACGAGTACCGCGCTTACTGCGTGCCTTTCCCCAGATAGAGTGCCATCCGCTCGTCAATGGCGACGAGAATCGCCTCCAGGTCAGCCACAGACAAAGACTGTGGAGACACATAGGCATGAAACCGAACCAAGTACTCCTCGTGTTGAGCCACCGCTTGACAGAGGCGCATGTCCTCTTGTGGGGACGCAGCGCAAGCGAGACGAAACTGATCCGCCACCGGGCTTTGGTACGTCAGATCGCTCGGACCGGTCCAAGGTCCCCAACCCTCCGCAGGTGCAAACCAGGCGGCAGTCTTCTTTTGAAAACCTATGCCAGCACAGCGGGTACCGCTGGAAAAACGGTAGACCTCTTGAGTTGCCCCGCCATTCTCGTTGTAGAAGAAGCGACCGATTTGCTCTGCTCGCAAACGCTGGTCGGGGCCGAGAACCATGTCACGACCATGCCAACCCTGTGGAAAGGCCGACTCGTCCAGTAGCAGGTCCTTCAGAAGGAAGGTCCGCGTCGGTGAATCGTCACCGGGGCAACCCATCTCGAGGTAGACGGCATTGAGCGCCGCAGCAAGAACGTGCCAGCAGAGTGCCAAGATCGCAACGTCCGCGAGCACGGCGATGACCAGCATTCGCCCATTGCGGCTGAGACATGTGTCCAGGCTGCGCACGTATTCCACCTCCGCGCAACTGACAACCGCGAGTGGCATCGCTGCCACGTCGAGAGGGCGCATCTTCGCATCGAGGGACCTGCCCTGGGGTGCAGAGTGGGGAATCGAAGCTCTCTGCGGGTGCCTGGCCGCCGTACTGCACTATTTGCAATAGGTGGCTTGTTTCGTTCTTCTATCGTCGCAGCAAGTATAGCATATTTCTTGAATCCTGTCAAGTCGCACTGGTAAGCAGGAGACAAGGTGGGGACACGTCGTGGCCTGCCCCCACGGCAAGCATGCTGCGCGCAGGATCGAGCGAAGGTGCACTCCTGACCGGGCACGCATAGGCAAGCCGCATCCCCTTCGACTGGGCTCAGGGCAGGCTTCGATACGTTGCTTCGCGACTACTCAGGATGCTTTGCAACCTTGGCTCAGCCTACAGGCCCGTAGTAAGGGCTGAAGCCCTTAACAATGCGCTGAAGCGCACACTACAAACGAAGACCCTCCTTGACCGGGGAGGACCTGGAGGTAGGGGTGACGCGATGACTTCACCCTCCCCTTTGTCGCCCCCATCAAGCGAGGGGAACTACCTTAGAAGCCCTCTCCCTTTGAGGGAGAGGGTTTGGGTGAGGGTCTGACCAAACCCCATCCCCTTCGACTGGGCTCAGGGCGGGCTTCGATATGTCGCTTCGCGACCATCCTTCGTCAGGCTCACGACGCGGCTCAGGATGCTTTCCAACCTTGGCTCAGCCTACAGGCCCGTAGTAAGGCCTGAAGCCCTTCACAATGCGCTGAAGCGCACACTACAAGCCAGGCCGTGGCAGCTTAGCGTGCCGATAGGGAGATATCGTACCCTGTCCCGGGACCCGCCGAGTTCTGGAGCCAATCCACGACCTTGATGTAGAAACCACCGCTCGCCGGAGCCGTCCACCGCAGCCGGGAGGCCCACATCTCACCGCCGCTGTCGTCGTCGAAGGCCAGCTCGTTGCCCTGGCCGTCGTAGAGATAGATCGCCGTGTCGGACAGATCACCCAGGTTGGACGTACTGATCACATAAGTCGTCCCCGACTGGGCCTCGAAGAACATCCAGTCCACGTCGCCTGACACGTGCCGGTTGTGTCCTTGAGTCTCCCCTACCTCTATGCGGCTGGCGCGCGCTCGCGAGCCATCCGGCTCGTACTCGTCGATCCGGAAATTCTCTGCCAGGCTCACCGAGACGTCGTACTCAGTGCCTCGTCCTTCCACCGTGTCGGCGAAGTTCCGAATCAACACGCATAGCCTGCCGTCTTCTTCAGCCATCCAGAACAGCAGCGAAGCAAGGAACTCCTCGCCCCCGTCGTCGTCTGAGACTAGCTGCTTCCCTGCGTCATCGTACAGAGAGACGACCGTGTCCACCTCACGTCCGAGCTGGGAAGTCTCGATGGCGTAGGTCCTGCCGGCTTCCGCCTCGAAGCAGAGCCAGTCGCGGTCGCCCTCCACGTGCAGGTTATGGCTCTGAGTCCCTCCCACCTCGATGGAGCTTGCCTCCGCCGCACTGTCGTCGGGCTCCCAGTCGTCAGCCACAAACGGCTCCCGTGGCGTAGAGGTCGCAAGCGCCTGTGGCACCACGAAAGTCGCTGCCGCTGTTTCGGCTGACGTGGCCGATGGAAGCTGCACCCTGGTCGAGGTTGGGGTAGGCGAGGTCGTTTCTGCGGGGCTTGGCGAAACCGCCTCCGCCGTAGGGCTTGTCTCCGCGACCCCCACCGACGACCCAGGCAGCCCCTCCACCAAGTAGACACCCACGAAGCTTCCGGCCCCAAAAGCCGCACATGCCGCGGCCAGGCCGAGTATCACTGTCACAGCCCACTGCCTCTTGGACAACCTGAACACCCACCTCACGTGAGCCGCCGGTCGGCACCAGACCACGCTCGCCCTCATCCGCCATCGATTGTAGCACCCGGCCAGCCCGCCGCGCAACGCCCTGCAGCGCCTCCGTCGTCCCCGCCCTACGCCCGCAGAGGTCACCGGCACCCGCGGGCACAACGCTTGCGTATCGTGCCCGCGTACCTTAGACCATTGACTCCAGGCTGTGGAATCTGGTATAATATGTTAGAACGGTTACGGACGGGAGGTCGACTCATGTTCCTGCCTTTCTACTTCGATTACAGATACCTGCTCTTCTCGTTGCCAGCGCTATTGCTGGCCTTGTTGGCTCAGTGGAAGGTGCAGTCCGCGTACAGGAAGTACTCGCGTGTTCGCAACATGAGGAACATGAGCGGGCTGGAAGCTGCGCAACTGCTGCTCAGGTCCAACGGCCTCAGCCACGTGGCCGTCGAAGCCGCCCGAGGCGTCCTCGGGGACCACTACGACCCTTCCAAGAAGGTGCTACGCCTGTCACCGGACGTTGCCCGCAACCCGTCGGTTGCTGCTCTCGGCATCGTGGCGCACGAAGTCGGTCATGCCCTCCAAGATCAAGCGGACTACACTCCGTTGCGAGTCCGCTCGGGCCTGGTGCCCATGGTCAACCTCGGCACCTGGCTGGGCATGATTCTCTTCTTCGTGG
>CAZOBP010000033.1:0-21045 GCA_964577995.1 uncultured Anaerolineales bacterium | reverse complement strand
CGTGGCGCGAGTGCTTGGCCCCGGCGGACCTCCCTTCCCGCAGAACTATGGTCTGCTGTTCTTCTCGGCCTCCACCCTGCTCCTGGTGTCGCTTGCTTGCTTCCTTTTCGTGAAGGAGCCAGTTTTTGACGTACAGCGCAAGAGAGAGGCATGGCGGGTCTATCTTCCCAGACTGGCGCGTCTGCTTCGCAGAGACGAGCAGCTTCGTATGATAAATGCTGTTCGTCTACTGGCCGCGCTCGGCGCACTGGCCACACCCTTCTACGTAGTCCACGCGACGGACATCCTGGGCCTAGGTGCCGAGAGCGTCGGACTATTTGTCTCTGCCCAGGTCGTCGGCGGCCTGATCGCCAGCCTCGCCATGGGCTACCTGAATGAGAGATCCGGAAGCAGGACCGTGTCCCAGCTCACGGTGGTGCTAGGACTAGGTCCTCCCGTGCTGGCATTGCTCTTCCACTACTTCCGCCCACCGGCCGCTTTCGCTGCCTACTCCTACGCGCTGGTGTTTCTATTCATCGGCGCCAACTACAGCGGCTATGTGCAGGGCTTCATGAACTTCGTGCTCGATATCGCTCCCCCAAGCGAGAGACCCGCCTACGTGGGGCTGTACAACACCCTTGGAGGCACCCTCACCTTCGCCGCGCCTCTGCTGGGAGGATGGCTACTGGAGGGCACCTCGTACCCCATCCTCTTTGCTACCACGGCCCTAGGGCTGCTTGCCAGCCTCGTTATGACATTGCGGCTCCGGGAACCTCGTCACCTCTAGCCAGTGCAAACGATGGAGGATTGTCCGAAGCGCTCGGCTCAGGTATAATCCTGGCGAGAAGCATCCAAAGAGGTCGCCTGTGAGATTCGACGGCCGGGCAAACGATGAGATGCGCCCTGTGACCATCACCCCGGGGTACCTCGACCACCCAGAAGGCTCTGCTCTCATACAGGTAGGACGCACGCGGGTCATTTGCACTGCCAGTGTGGAGGAGCGAGTGCCGCCCTGGCTCCGCGATCAGAGCCAGGGCTGGGTCACGGCTGAGTACGGGATGCTGCCTCGCTCTACCCACCAGCGCTCACCACGTGAGACAAGGGGTCCGAGAGGTCGCACCCAGGAGATCCATCGCCTCATTGGGCGTTCCCTCCGAGCCGGAGTGGACTTGACGCTGCTAGGCGAGCGGACGGTGACTGTCGACTGCGACGTGATTCAGGCGGACGGTGGGACGCGCACCGCGTCGATCACCGGGGGATATGTGGCGCTGGCCATAGCCCTCCGCAAGCTTATCAAGGGGGGCCTTCTGTCACCCAGGGTGCTTGGTTCACCCATCTCCGCTGTGAGTGTAGGAGTGGTCCAGGACCAAATCCTGCTGGACCTGAACTACGATGAGGATTCCCAGGCTCAGGTGGACTTCAACGTGGTGATGATCGGTACCGGCAAGTACGTGGAAGTGCAGGGGACAGCAGAAGAAGGTGCGTTCTCCAGAGAAGTGATGGATCAACTGCTCGAACTGGCGGAAAAGGGTATCGCCGAGCTAGTCAAGCTGCAAAGAGACGCCTACAGTCAGTAGAGCTCCCGGGCTACGCCAACGGCCCCTTCTTGTGGGCGTGGGCCTCCAAAGACAGCTCGATGATTCTGTCTATGAATTCCATAGGGCTCATCCCCGCCTCAGCAGCCTCGTGGAAGATGCAGGTGGACGGCGTCATGCCGGGCAGGGTATTGGACTCAGTGACGATCACATCACCGTCGGTCACAAAACCATCCATCCGAGCGTACACCTTCAGTCCCAGGGCTCGGTAGGCCTGTATCATCACGTCCTGAACCTGGCTGGTCTTCTCCTCAGGAAGCCTGGCCGGAGTGATGTTCTCTCCCTCCCCGGGCAGGAACTTCTCCTCCACCGTGAGAAAGTCACCCCCGCGAACCGTCTCCGTCGGCGGAAGCGCCGTCAACTCTCTGTTCCCGATCACGGCGCAGGTGATCTCCATCCCTACAAGCGCTTCTTCCACGAGCGCTGTGGTGTCCCAGGTGAAGGCGTTATCCAGAGCGGCACCCATTGCGCTCCCTTCCCGCACCACCGAGATTCCCGTGCTACAGCCCTCACGAGTCGGTTTCACCACGCAAGGATACCCAAGATAATCCTCCACCGTGTCGAGGGTCTCCTCTGACTGTTCTTTCCATTCGGCTTCCGACACAGCCAGATACTTGGGCACCTTGATGCCGGCCGCGGCCAGCAGCTTGCGCTGGACGTGTTTGTCCATTCCAATCGCCGAGCCCATCACGCCAGCCCCCGTATATGGAATGCTCAATAACTCCAGAAGCCCCTGCAAGCAGCCATCCTCCCCGTACTTCCCGTGCAGCCCGATGTAGACGAAGTCCACCCTCGATCGGACTTCCTCGTAGGGAATCCTCGTGCCCTCTCCTTCCAGACGATCAGTTATGTCAACGGTGGTATTCTGGACGAGAAGCTGCAGAGGGATCTCCCAAAAGGCCCCTGTTGAGTCCAGGAAGATAGAAACCGCTTCGTATCTGGCGGGGTTCAGGTTGAAGTAGATGTTACGGCCGCTCTCCAGGGAGATCTCTCTCTCGGAGGACATGCCCCCCAACACCACGCCCACACGCAGCTTCCTGCCGCCGTTCTCCTCGCTCATATAGGTGTTCCCGTCACACTACCTAGAGTGGCCCCTTCTTCGCCGCGTGCGCCTCCAGGGCCAGCTCTATCATACGGTCGAAAAGCATCATCGGATTCAGACCGATGTCTGCCGCTTGGTGAAACAGGAAGGAGGAAGGGTTCATGCCAGAGGACGTGTTGGGATCCGTGATCAGTACGCGACTGCCGTCCACCAGGAACCCATCAATCCGACCGTAGTTGGTCATACCCAGCGCCCGGTAGGCCTTCACTACCTCTCGTTGTATCTTCTCCAGGACTTCCTTGCTCACGCGGGCCGGGGTTATCTTCTGCGACTGCCCGGGCATGTACTTATCCTCATACGTCAGGTATTCATTGGTGGTAGCCGTCTCAGTGGGCACCATGGCCTGGAGTTCGTCGTTACCCAACACGATGCACGAGAACTCCATCCCTTCGAGGCGCTCCTCCACCAGCGCCAGGTTGTCCCACGAGAAGGCTTCTCTCAGAGCCTGATCGATCTCGCTCTCCTCGCTCACCACAGAGACGCCGATGCTGGAACCCTCCCGGTCCGGCTTGATCACGCACGGCAGACCAACGATCTCTAGTATCTGATGGCGAACCGCTTCGGGATCCTCCTCCCAGTCTAGATCCTCCACCAGCAACTCGCGGGCCACCTCGACCCCAGCCTGCTTCAGGACCCTGTGTGCCATGTACTTGTCCATACAGACGGCTGAGGCCAGCACCCCCGAGCCGGTGTAGGGTATACCCAGAAGCTCCAATAGCCCTTGCACGCAACCGTCGTCTCCGTATTTGCCGTGTAGTGCGATAAAAGCAAAATCTATCAACGAGGACAGTTCCTCGTAGCACACCCTAGTCGATTCCCCCTCGAGGCGAGCCAGGATGTCCGCGGTAGTGTTCTGGATCACAAGCTTGTGAGGGATGTGCCACAGCCGTCCCTCCAGGTCCATGAAGATAGGGATTGCCGAGTACCTCTGGGGATTCAGATGCACGCACACTTGCCGGCCACTGGCCAATGAGGCCTCCCGCTCTGCGGAGATCCCCCCCAGAATCACCCCCACACGCATCACAGACATCGTCGCATCCACACGCTCAGTGTCAAGTCTCGCCCATTATAGCAGCGCCAATGGGCGGAGGCAAGAAGAAGAGCCGAGGCGGCACCTGGTCAGGATTCGTACTCCCGAACTTTCCGCCGCACTGTCTCGGGGACACGCACTGGCCGACGAGAGGCCTTGTCCACGTTCACGGCCGCGATGTAACCTGTAGCGACCAGTTGCTCAGGCCCATCCTTGTAGATGGAGAACTCGAAGGTGAGGCTGCTGTTTCCTATGCTCCCGATGCGCGCATGTACATTCAACATCTCGTCAAAATGGGCCGCGGCATGGTACCGGCATAGCGATTCCACGTAGAGAAAATCCATACCATCGTCGAGGAGCTCAGGATAGCTGTAGCCAATGGTTCGCATGTACTCCAGGAGCGCTTCGTCGAAATACGTGTAGTAGTTCCCGAAGAACACGTGCCCCTGCGCATCGGTCTCCGCGTATCTGACCTTGAGCGGGTACGAGAACTTGAACCGGTCACCCACCTCTCTACTCATTCCCTTACGGCATCAGCCCGGAGCAGCAATCGTCAATGCTCTCCTGTCAAGGGCACGAATTGCACGCCTCCCCTGTTGTGATACTCCGCCTCGCCGTTCTCCTTCGTAATCAACCACAGTGTCTGATACCACCCCACTGGGCCCACCGGTATCACCATGCGGCCACCGTCTTTGAGTTGCTCGACCAGGGGCTGGGGGATGTGGTCTGGCGCGGCGGTGACGATGATAGCATCGTAGGGGGCAAACTCGGCCCAGCCATAGTATCCATCAGCATTCGAGGTCCTGATCGTATCGTAGCCCAGACTGGTCAAGCGCTCCCGTGCTGGCTGGGCGAGTTCAGGTATGATCTCGACAGTGTACACTTCATCCGTTATCTCCGCCAGAATGGCCGCCTGGTACCCGGATCCGGTCCCGATCTCCAGCACTCTGTCACCCGGCTCCAGCTCCAATAGCTCCGTCATCACCGCCACAATGTACGGCTGCGAGATAGTCTGACCGTACCCAATGGGCAGGGGGCCATCACTGTACGCCGCCGGGCCATAGTCCTCTGGCACGAACTCGTCACGAGGCACGGCCTCCATTGCGTCCAGCACCTTCGGGTCGCGGACACCACGTTGCCGAATCTGGTATTCCACCATTTCTGTCCTCGCTGCCGAGTAGTCCTCTCCCGTCCCTCGCGAAGCGGGCGAAGGAGCCAGAGTGGTCCGCGTTGCGCTGGGAGTCTGCTCCCCCTGTCCTGGCTGCATCTGGGAGCGCAGAACAACGAAGACCAGGGCCAAGAAGATGACAGATGCTGATCCAGCAACCAGAATCCATCCCCTACCCTTGATCATTCGCGTCTCTCCCCCAAAGGTGGGCCCGCACCGGCAATCTCATTCTAGCATTTTCCAGCAGCCACATCAAGAAGGTATGTCCTTGACGGCTCACCCCGCCGGTGGTAAAATCTGGTCGGTTCGACCCGCGAATGGAGGATCCAGAAGACCATCATGCCTGAGAAAATGAAAGCGGTGGTCAAACCGGATGCGGCTCCAGGAGCCGAGCTCACGCTGGTGGACGTCCCACAGGCTGGCCCGGGAGAGGCCCTGATCAAGATCAAGGCTACATCCATCTGTGGCACCGACGTCCACATCTACGAGTGGGATCCCTGGGCGGCAAGCCGTATCAAGCCACCGATGATATTCGGTCACGAGTTCGCTGGGGAGGTCGTGGAGCTGGGTGAGGGCACGACCACACTCGAGTTGGGAGACTACATCTCGGCTGAGACCCACGTTACATGCGGCGTCTGCCACCAGTGCCGTTCCGGTCAATCTCACATCTGCAAGGATGTGTCCATCATCGGCGTCGACCGCCCCGGCGTATTCGCCGAATATGCCACCATACCGGAGTGCAACGCATGGCAGAATCCGCCCGACCTGGCTCCGGACATCGCCTCGGTGCAGGAGCCTTTCGGCAACGCCGTGCACACTGCCCTCTCTACGGAACTCGTGGCCAAGACAGTGCTGGTCACAGGCTGTGGTCCCATCGGCCTCATGGCTATCGCCATCGCGAAGGCAGCAGGAGCATCACTGGTCATCGGCACTGAGGTGGTTCCCTATCGTCTGGAGCTGGCACGCCAGATAGGGGCGCATCTAGTCCTCGACCCCAAAACGACAGACACCACGACGGAGATTCTGACGTCCACTAATGGGATAGGAGTGGACGTGCTACTGGAGATGTCAGGAAACCCCTCGGCGATACACGAGGGGTTTTCCGTTCTCAAGCGTGGCGGCTATGCGGCCTTGCTGGGACTGCCATCTCGGCCTATGGAGCTTGATCTGGCCAACGAGATCATCTTCAAGGGCGCCACAGTCTATGGCGTCACCGGCCGCAGGATGTGGCAAACGTGGTATCAGACCAGAGCACTCCTCAGTTCTGGGGCAGTGGATGTGGGGCCGATCATCACCCATCGCTTCCCCCTGGAGGAGTTCGTACAGGGCATGGAGTTGATGGCAAGCGGTGAATGCGGGAAGGTTGTGCTCTCCCCGTGAACGAGCACGCTCAGAAAGGAATGGTCGACATGGCGCGGGACAAGTTAGCGTTCATTAGAGAGGATATAGATGGTCTCAAGGATCAGGGGCTGTACATCACCATCCGTACCATAGGCTCACCACAGGAAGCCTGGGTGACGGTTGACGGGAAGCGCACCCTCAACTTCTGCTCCAACAACTACCTGGGTTTGGCCAACCATCCCAGGATGCGAGAGGCCGCGAAGAAAGCCATCGATGAGCTTGGTGTCGGTCCGGGAGCCGTGCGCTCCATCGCAGGTACCATGAGCATCCATCTGGAACTGGAGAAACGTCTGGCCGAGTTCAAACAGGTGGAAGGCGCCATCTCCTTCCAGTCAGGCTTCAGCGCCAACCTGGCTGTCATCCCGGCACTCATGGGGCGTGATGACGTCATCTTCTCCGACGAGCTGAACCATGCCAGCATCATAGATGGCTGCCGCCTCTCTCGAGCCAAGGTTGTCCGCTACGAACACTGTAACCCCGACTCGCTGCGAAAGCAGATAGAGCAGGAGACAGAGTACAGAAGGCGACTCATCATCACCGATGGCGTCTTCTCCATGGACGGCGATGTCGCCCCCATGGACAAGCTAGCGGATGTCGCCGACGAGCACGGCATTCCCTTGATGACCGACGATGCCCACGGAGAGGGAGTGCTCGGACGTGGTGGTCGCGGCATCGTGGACCACTTCAACGTTCACGGTCGGGTCGATATCGAGGTCGGCACGCTCTCCAAGGCCTTCGGTGTCATGGGGGGATACGTGGCAGGCAAGAAGGAAGTAGTACACTGGTTGCGCCAGCAGGGGCGCCCCTTCCTCTTCTCCAGCGCATCAACTCCTGCGGATGTAGCAGCCTGCATCGCTGCCGTGGACCTGCTCGAGGAATCCACCGACCTAGTGGACAGACTGTGGGACAACACGCGCTACTTCAAAGCGGAGATGAAGAAGCTGGGCTTCGATACCGGTCGGAGCGAGACGCCCATCACGCCGATCATGCTGGGCGAGGCATCCGTCGCTTTCGAGTTCTCCAAGAAGCTCTTCAAGGAAGGGCTCTTCGCCATGGCGCTGGGCTTCCCCACCGTACCCAGGGGCAAGGCCCGCATCAGAGTGATGCTCTCGGCAATGCACGGGAAGGACGACCTGGATCAGGCGCTGGGCATCTTCAAGAAAGTGGGCGAAGAGCTCGGTGTGATCTAGCGAGATGGCCGTCACACTCGCTCGGCCCGCAATACAGCCGTAGAGACAGCCATCGCCACCACTATCAAGCCTGCGGCAACGAGGAAAGGAAGGTCGTTCCGAGCGGTATAGAGCCGGGCCGCCACATAGGGTGCAAGCACCATCGACGTACCGATGGCCGAATTCAGCATCCCGTAGGCGAGGCCAGCGTTGGTCTCGCCCACAACCTTGCCGGCCAGTCCCAACGCCAGAGCCCTGCAAGCGTTGTACGCTCCTCTCAAGAAGAAGGCCACGAAGAGAAGTGGCATGGCTCGCGTATTGAGCATCAGAATCAGAGAAACACCGACCAGGGCCTGACCGAGGATGAAGCCCGCGATGCCTTCTGACAGCCGCCCCAGCGCGACACCCAGCACGGTTGCCCCCAGAGCATGGGCTGAGCCCATGAAGCCTATCCAGGAGAGGTCAATCCCCACAACCTCCTGCAAGTAGTTGGGCGCGAAGGGCTGTCCAAGATACAGCGCCAAGAAGACAACGACGCTGAGCGCGGAGATCGACACCAGGCGCTTGTTGGACAAGACATCCTCGAAGCCCGTACCCCGCGCAGATCTTGTGATCGGCTGCTCATCCACGAAGACGATCATGACCGTCGAGGCCACATAGAAGACAGCAGCGAGAATCAACGGTAGTGCGAATCCGCCTGCCTCCGCCAGCCAACCACCGACTGTGGGGAAGACTATCAGACCCAGCGCGAAGGCCGCGTATACCAGACTGAAGGTGCGATTGAGGTTCCTGCCCTCCGAAGCGTGGGCTATGTACGACTGGATGGCAGGTAGACAGCACCCAGAACCGAAGTAGAGGAGAAAGCCAGGGATCGACTGGCGCCAATCCTGGGCCAAGGCCAGGAGCACCACCGAAAGAACCCCCATCAGCGAGCCACCCAGCATGACTCTCTTGCGGCCGTAGCGATCGGCGACGATGCCCACGGGCACGAAACCCAGCACCATGAGCACCGGGCCGAGGGACATCACCAAGCCGATCTCCAGGGAATCCGCTCCCAGGCTCTTGATGTATAGTGGCTGTACGTAGTACCACAGCCCCTCTCCACTCCCCCAGAGGAGCATGGAGACCAAGATCAGCAGGTTATCGCGGCCTAGCCCTAGTAACGACTTGCCCATAGCTCACGCCCCAGCCGCATCAGGGCAGCGGCCTCGCCTCGCGCTCCTTGGTTGCAGAAGTCCCGTTCCGACGCTTTTCCGTTGCGCACAGTCGTCCGTGGTAAGTCGCTCACCTGTTGCAACTTGTGCACAGGCAGACACCTGCCCGGCCTTTCGGTCCATCATCCATCCGGAGATACCCTCGCGCATCAGGTGTTGGCACGTGGAGAAGCAGTGTGCGCGGGCAGAATGGGCAGTACGAGAGGAGTTGGCCGACTGGTGTCGATGGACCGAGAGCACGAGGGAACCCTCTGTGCACAACCCCGGGAGATGAGTGGTGACTGGCTATCGCCAGAATGCCCTGTCGCCCAATCCAGCACCTCCAGTGGGCTGGCCCGTGTTAGCCCGCAGGCCCAGCGCACGCCCCAGCTAGGAAAGCTGGGGCTCCAGAATGACCACGTCTCCAGGCCACAACTCCTTGAACCGTTCGGCGTCGGCGCGTGACCCAACGATGCTCCCGTAGTGCATGGGGATGACCACCTTCGGGTTCAACATCTCGGCGGCCTTGACGGCTTCCTCCGCTGTGGCCACGTACACACCGCTCACCGGAAGCATGGCGATGTCCACCTCCAATCCCTCCATCTCGGGGATGGGATCGCTATCGCCAGCATGGTAGATTCTCGTGCCTGCCACCGTGAGCACGTAGCCCACGCCACCCGCCTCCCGTGGGTGGAATCGCTTGTTGACGTTGTACGCCGGGACAACCTCGATGCTCACGTCATCGATGCTGATCGTGTCCCCCGCCTTGACCAGACGGACGTCCCCCTCCAGCTTGCCCTTGCAGTTCTCAGCAGCCACTATGATCGTATCTTCGCCCTGTATCTTGGCCACATCCTCAGGACTACAGTGATCGTAGTGGTCATGTGAGATGCAGATGATATCCGCCGGTTCGTGGTCACCAGCCAACTCAAAGGGATCGAGGTAGATGATCTTCGGCGCAGCTATCTTGAAAGCATCATGCCCCAGCCAAATGATGTTCTCGAGCACGGGTCACCTCCTCCTCAGCCAACCAGGAACCGCACCGCCATACAGACGCGGCAACTCCCCCTCCAGAAGACGTTGCACCCGCCACTGACCAACAGCGGCGCGGAAACCAGTACAGCCTCGGTCTGTCTTCACCCAAGACAACCCCTGACCATGGCCAGGAAGTAGCGATGGAATCTGCTGTCCGAGGTCAGTTCTGGATGGAAGGCCGTCACCAGCAAGTCGCCCTGGCGAGCGGCAACGATACCTCCGCCGTCCAGACGAGATAACACCTCCACCCCGTCCCCGACAGCCGTGATCAGCGGAGCTCGAATGAAAATGGCAGGGAAGGGGCGGCCCCTTTCTTCCGGCTGTCCAACGGCATCCAGGGCAGGGACACTGATGTCGGCCTCGAAGCTATCCACCTGCCGCCCGAAGGCGTTGCGTGCAACAGTCAGGTCCATCAACCTCAGCAGCGGCTGTGATAGACCTTCGACGGTTCGAGCGAGGAAGATCAGACCGGCGCACGTACCCCAGACAGGTTTGCCTGCGCCAGCCATGGCCTTGATCGGCTCCACTAGCCCGTAGGTGGCGGCCAGCTTGGCGACGGCGGTGCTCTCACCGCCGGGGATGATCAAGCCATCAAGGTTGTTCAGCTCCTGGGGCAGCCGCACTTCCACGGCGTCCACCTCCAGGGCATGTAGCATCTTGACGTGTTCGATGAATGCGCCCTGCAGCGCCAGGACCCCAATCCTGTCCATCCGCCCCTTCGCGCTTCGGCCAGAGTCGGCTACCACCCCCGCTGAGCCAGCAACTCGGCCTCCGGAATGGCCGCTATCTCCAGGCCAGGCATGGCCTTGCCAAGTCCCTTGCTGATCTCGGCCAGGATACCGGGATCGTTGTAGTGGGTGACCGCCTCCACGATGGCCTTGGCTGTCCGTGGAGGATCTGCCGACTTGAAGATGCCGCTGCCCACAAAGACGCCATCGACGCCCAACTGCATCATCAGCGCCGCGTCGGCTGGAGTGGCGATGCCCCCTGCTGCGAAGTTGACCACCGGCAGACGGCCCAACTTCGCCGTCTCCACCACCAGATCATAGGGAGCACCCATCTCCTTGGCGGCAGCCATCACCTCCTCTGGAGCCATGTGCTGCAACCGACGTATCTCACCCATCACGGATCTGGCATGGCGCACCGCCTCTACCACGTTGCCTGTGCCAGCCTCGCCCTTGGTGCGAATCATCGCCGCGCCCTCGCCGATCCGCCGCAGCGCCTCGCCCAGGTTGCGGCAACCGCACACAAAGGGCACCTTGAAGCCATGCTTCTCGATGTGGTGCTCTTCGTCGGCTGGCGTCAGGACCTCACTCTCATCGATGTAGTCCACTCCGAGAGCCTGCAGTACCTGAGCCTCGACGAAATGACCGATCCGGCACTTGGCCATGACAGGAATGGTCACCGAATCCATGATCTTCAGTATCAGTTCCGGATCGCTCATCCGCGCCACGCCGCCATCGGCACGAATATCAGCCGGCACACGCTCCAAGGCCATCACAGCGCAGGCACCCGCATCCTCGGCTACCTTCGCATGTTCGAACGTGACCACGTCCATGATCACCCCGCCCTTCAGCATCTGGGCCAGGCCCCTCTTGACCGCATCCGTCCCCGTTTCTTTGTCCATACCCATTCCAACCTCCAAAAGACCGCTAGATGATCCCTACCCTCATTATACCCCAAGAGACGTGTATCAGCAAGCGTTCCTCGGCAACTCACGGTCCAGCGTCAAGCCCGGTCAACAACCCGACGTCGCCCCAAAATCCCCAAGAACTTGTCAAGACTCAGCAGCAAACGTATAATCACCCGGTAGGGAAGAGGACTAGCCGAGCGACGGGTCACACCCCCATGAGGATCGGTATACCTAGAAGCCTGTTCTACTACAAACATCCCCAGCTCTGGGTCACCTTCTTGAGAGAACTGGGCCAGGAAGTTGTCCTCTCCCCTCCAACGAACCGACCGCTCCTGGAAGCCGCTGTTAGATACGGGGAGGACGAGAGTTGTTTGGCGGTCAAGCTTGTCTTCGGCCACATCTCGTATCTGCTGGGGAAATGCGACCGCATCTTCGCCCCGGCGTATTATGGGCTGCAGCCTGACCGGTATAGCTGTCCCAAGTTCCTGGGGGTGCCCGACATCAGCAAGAGCATCTTCGGCCCACAGGTGAAGTTCCTTCGCTGCGAGGTGGACGACGGCGAGTTCGAGCCTGGAATGCTCGAGCTGGGGCGAGCGCTCACCCCGGATCGAGGAAGGGTCCAGCAGGCCATGTCGCGCGCGCTCGAGGCCCACAGACAGTACAAGCGGGAACTTCACGACAAGTACCAGCAGCAACTCAGATCAGAGCAACCGAAGATCGTAGTTGTCGGCCATGCCTACGTGATCCATGACTCCTATGCCAATCTGAACGTGGTCGCCAAACTACGGGAGCGAGGCATGGAGGTGATCACCATCGACAGCATTCCTTTCACTCCGCGCGAGTCGTTTCTGAAATGGGACTTCGCCTATGAGACCATGGGTCAGCTACACGAGGTTCTCGCTCACGACATAGAGGGTACCGTCGTGCTCAGCAACTTCAACTGCGGCGTGGATGCCATAACGGTGCCCTTCATCGAGGACGAGCTCGAACGGCGTGACATCCCCTGCATGCATCTGGTACTGGATGAGCACACCGGTGAGGCGGGCCTCATCACCAGGGTGGACACCTTCGTGGACACACTCAAGATGAGGAAAAGAGCGTGAAGGAACGGGTCTTCACCTTGCCTCTGTGTGGCAACGCCTGGATACCCTTCAAGGGCGCGGCCGAGCAGCTAGGCCTCGAGGTCGTCGTGCCGCCTCCCATCACCAACGAGACGATCACTCTGGGGGCGCGCTACAGTCCCGAGGGCATCTGTCTGCCCTTCAAGGTCATCATCGGCAACTACCTACAGGCCCTGGAGAAGGGGGCCAACTGCGTCGTCTTCTACATCAACAATAGAGCTGGAGACAAGAGGCACGGAGGCGGGGGGGGAGGCATGTGCCGCTTCCGGCACTACGGCCACCTCCAGCAGTTGGTGATGAACAAGACTGGCGCGGACATCGACTTCTTCATTCTGGGGGAGGACGGCGGGCTCGTCCAGCAGATCAAGGAAATCACCGGCAGGGGCACCTGGGAGATCATCCGCGCCTTGAGAGTAGCCATCAAGAAACTCCGTATCATCGAGATGGTGGAGGAGCTGTCCTGGCGCGTCCGCGCGGTGGAGAAGAACCAAGGCGACACTACAAAGGCCCTCAACAAGGCGCTCGAGTACCTGGAGCACGTGCACGATTTTGGGACGCTGGACAGGCTCGATCCTCATTCCTTTTTCTCGAACGTGGAAACGGTTGACCGAGAACCATTGCGTATCGGCGTCGTTGGGGAGTTCTACTTGCTGGTGGAGCCCGCCAGCAACTGCCACGTCTATGAGATGCTCGGCGAGTTGGGCGTTGAGGTGCACAGACACCTGTGTCTGGGCGAGGCCATACTACGCTATCCGCCCGGCTTCGTACTCGGCAAGCTCATGGCCTGGTGGCTCAACATGAGTATCCCGCCCCGCTCCGAGATCGCCGAGATCGCCAAGCCCTACCTCAGTTGCTCGGTGGCCGGCCACGGCAGAGAGTCAGTGGCCGACACTATCAGGTTCCACGACGCTGGCTACGACGGGGTCCTCCATCTGCTGCCCATGGGCTGCATGCCGGAGGTCACGGTGAGACCCATCCTGCGCAAGATCAGCGAGGACTACAACTTCCCGGTGCTCACCCTCAGCTTCGATGAACTGATCAGCGAGGGTGCCATACGCACCAGAATCGAAACCTTCGTGGACGTCATTCGTCTGAGGAAAGAGCGAAGGAGGGGAGGCCATGCATTACCTGGGAGTTGACGTGGGCAGTGTATCGGTCAAGTTCGCCCTCATAGACGAAGCCAAGAACATCGTCGATACGCTCTACATGCGAAACCATGGCGTCATCCCCACGGTGAAGAAGGGCCTTGCAGACTTTGAGGCTCAACTCTCCAACGGCGCCCAGGTTGGCGGTGTCGGGGTAACCGGAAGCGGCGCCGGCTTCTCCAAAGTGCTCATCGGCGCCGACATCTACAAGACTGAGATCCTGGCTCACGCGATAGGCACTCTCCATTTCGTGCCAGATGTCAGCGTCATCTTCGAGATCGGCGGTGAGGACTCAAAGGTCATCTTCCTCAGAGACGGCATCATCACCGGCTTTGAGATGAATAGGATCTGCTCCGGAGGAGCGGGTGCGTTCCTGGACTCGCTGGCGGGCAGACTGGACATTCCTATCAGCGATGTGGGCAGACTGGCCCTGCGACGTGAGAACGAGGTGAACATCGCCTCCCGCTGTACGGTGTTCGCCACCACCGACGCCGTCCACAAGCTGAACACCGGCTACAGGCTGGAAGACGTGCTCATGGGCGTCTGCAACGGGCTGATACGCAACTACCTGGCCATGCTGTACCGTAGGGTCAGCCCACCTCCCTACACCTTCCAGGGAGCCACCAGCAAAAACGTGGCCCTCAAGTATGCCCTGGAGCAGCAACTGGGCGCTGAGGTGATCGTGCCGCCTTATGCCGAGTGCCTGGGCGCCATCGGAGCCGCCATCCTGGCGCTGGAGAACCGTCCACAGCAGACCCAGTTCAAGGGCTTCCAGCTCGCTGACTTCGACTATCAGATCAACTCCTTCATCTGCCAGGACTGCGAGAACCACTGTGAGATCACGCAGATCATGCAGAGCGCGGAGCCCATCGCCAGCAACGGCTCTCGCTGCGGAAAGCTGAACTTCTAGGACCGTTCGTACCAAGGGCCTCAGCCCTTGACATGCGCTAAAACGCACACCATGGATCATGGAGCTGGGGGCACGAAATGCCGAGTCCCTACCTAGTCAGGTGCGCGCAATACGCAGGCAACGAAAAGCGGCCCCTCGCACACCGCCAGGGGCCGCCTGGTATCCAAGTTGAAATCAGGCCTTACAATGCGCGCAAGTACTCCGGCCTCAGTATCGACTCCCCCTCAGCCAGGGCAAGATCGATGGTCTGCAAGAGTCGCTCCTTGTCGCCAGGCAGAGTCCCCGCCAGCGGCAGGTAGTTGGAGGCGTGGTTGGTCCTGAACACACAATTGGACACACCCTCGATGTGCTCGAGGGTCACCCTCACCTCTCTCAGCATCTCCATCGGCTCGGGAACGACGAACTCGCCAGCGGAGACCAGACGGTGTAGCTCCGTGCCCGGTACCACCATCAGCGTGAGCAAAGAGAAGTAGGCAGGGTCCATGGCGCTCACGCCCCGTCCCGTGTCCACCGCGTGCTCCTTCCACATCTCCACGCCGCCCAGCCCCAGGATGGCGATGGCGGAAACGCTCAAGCCCGCCGCCTGGGCCTTGCGCACGCCATCGATGTTCTCCTGGGCCGTGACCCCCTTCTTGGCTCGTCTGAGCACCTCGTCGTTGCCGCTCTCCATGCCCAGGTAGATGATGGAGAGCTTCCTCGCCAGCAGTTCCTTCAACTCCTCTTCAGACTTGCGTAGGATGTCGCGGGCGTTGCCGTAGATGCCCACCCTCTCCAGCCTGGGGAAGGTCTCTGACAGCGCATCGAGGATGGGGATCAGCCGCCTGTTGCTGAGGACCAGCGCATTGCCATCGGCCAGGAACACACGCCGGGTATCGGGCATGTACACTCTAGCCATCTCGATATCTTCCATCACCTCGGCGGCGGGCCGGACCTGGAAAGGCTTGTCCAGGTAGGTGCAGCAGAAGATGCACTGGTTGTGGGAACAGCCGTAGGTGACCTGAAGGATGTAGCTTCCCGCCTCGCTGGGCGGCCGGACCACGGTTCCATAGTATCGCATCGATCTTTCCCCTCGGGAACTGCCGATTCTCGACAGTAGTATAACGATGGGCTGGCTGGCTGTCAAACCCAGGAGGGGGAAAACGCGCACGGGCGGGATCGCGGCAGGCAACGCCGGCATCCTGAGCCGCGGCCTCTGCTTGCCGTAGGGGAAACCGCCGGCCAGGTCCAAGGGTGAGTCAGGCGGCCGAAATGCCCGAGAATCCGCCATAAAGCAAAGAGCCCCTCGAAAGGGGCCCCTTGCTTGGCACCCTAGCTCAGACCACGGAGGTGAGCCAGGGTGCTACTACTTCTACTATCGTCCATTGGCACCACCTCCTTGTCCATAGAATGGCTAATCAATGATCGAGAACGTTCTTCGTTGGCCCACCACACCCCTGCCCGTGGTGGCCTCGGCCCCGATGCACGGCACCATTATGCCACAGGCTCGTCTTCTTGTCAAGTCGGGACTTTCGCGCTCCATCGCCTCTTGTGTAGCCCACCGTAGCCGATCTGAGGCGGGCGACGATTACGACCACCCACGCCGCCCCTCACCCACCCGTCCGGTGCGTGAGCTTTGGACTTGACGTGCTTCCCCAAGTGCCGTATACTAAGCTATGACGCACTGCGTCATCGCAGCACCTATCGTCACCAGGAGGTCACGAGAATGGCAAGAAAAGCAGAAGAGAACGTGGAGAAGGACGAGAAGAAGGTCAGTCCCCTGCTCGATTCCCTGCGCAAGGTGGTTCTGGCCAGCATCGGGGCCGTCGCCGTGGCCCAGGATGAGGCGGAGGACCTGATCAACAAGCTGGTGGAGAGGGGAGAGATCGCTCGAGAGGAGGGCCGGAAGCTCCTCGACGACATGACGATCAAGCGCAGAGAGCGAGTGGAGGCCCAGTTCGATTCTCGGGTCGACTCCGCTTTGGAGAGGATGAACGTCCCCACCAAGGCAGACCTCAAAGCCGTGGAGAAGAAACTGGATCAGCTCAACCAGAAGCTGGACAAGCTGGTCAAGAGCTAGGAAGCCAACGCGGGGGCCCTCCTCGATCCCCTCGCGGCTACGCCCGGCAGAAGGGACTGCTGTGCGCCAAATCAAGAAATACGCCAACCGCAAGTTCTACGACACTGAGAAGAAGCGGTACGTCTCGCTGTCTGGCATCGCCTCTCTGGTGAGGGCCGGCGAGGATGTTCAAGTTCTAGACAAGCAGAGCGGAGACGACATCACCGGCCTAATCCTCTCCCAGATCCTGCGCGAGCAGGAGAGAGAGGGTGGCCTGATTCCTCACACTCTCCTGACGGCGCTGGTCCGGAGGGGCACCGGGGGATTGGAGCATCTCCGGGGCTCCCTTCACAGTTCGCTGGAGGCCCTCAGGACCCTCGAAGACGACCTGGACCAGCGGATCGACACCCTGGCCGACAGAGGCGAGATCAGCCTGGCGCAGGCGCAGGAGTTGCGCGAGGAGATGGTGGCGAGGTCCCGCCAGAGGCAAGCTGACGGCGAGGAGAGGATCCTCCAGGAGATCGAGAACTCTCTGGCGCGCCTGGGAGTGCCCGGCAAACAGGACGTCGAGGCTCTGAACCGGCGTCTTGCGGAGATCGAGACCAAACTGGACTCCTTGCTCTCCACCTAGCGGCGCTCTCATCATGGAGCCGGGCCACTGTCCTCCGGGCGGTGGAAGTGCCGAACCCAGGAAGGAGGATAGCCCGCCCGAAGCTGCATCTGCTCCCGGACGTAGTCCCACCGCACGGGCGAGATGAGCCTCGGCACAGGTCGTCGGGCTTCGGCGTGGTCCGGGTAGACGTAGGTGGCGACAGAGTCCGCCCAGTCCTCTAATGCATTGAGGGGAGGCTTCCTACCCTTGAGCCACTGCCCGCCGGGCTTGTACTCGAAGGGAATGGGAGACTGCCATCTGAACCTGCCGTAGCTGCTGTCCGTCGCGGCTTTCAGTCCCCTCGACAGCCGGTACAACGAGCGGATGTCCCACACGTGGGCCAGTTCGTGCACCGTCTGCCACTTGAACTCGGCTGGGTCCCCCCAGCTGGCCCCCTGGAAGTACACCACGTCGACCAGCGGCAGCGCCATGGCGGCCATGGGGGTCCGCCGGGATGTTCTCCACACCAGAACCCATCCCAGACGGGACCGTAACGCAGCAGCGCCTCCCACGAATCGGGCCAGGTCCTCGGTGGCGCCGAGGAGTTGGCGCAGCTCTTCCTCAGTCCACGAACCAGGCCTGACCACACGCGTTCCGTATTCCGTGCGCAGCGTCCGCAGCACATCAGTGCTTGCGCTCTCGTCCATGGTGCACCGTGCATGGTGGTAGAGTACTTTGAGGCTTGGCCACAGTATACTGTACATCGCCCCAGACGGTCCAGGCTCTCCCGGGACCTCACATACACACCCTCAATCCCTCCTGGAGGCACAGCGCCCTGCCCCAGGAACAGATGCTCAACCCCGGCGTCTCTTCCGGGGTGCTTGACAGCTCTCCATAATCGATGTATAATGAGTGAGCGCTCACTCAGCACCATGACCCAGGAGGTGGCAAGCGATGGCCGGGCACGATGTCAACCCACCCAGACGGCGGCTCCCCAGGAAGCAGCGGGAAGCCCAGATCCTCGACGCAGCGACCAGGGTCTTCGCCAGGAAGGGCTTCCGGGCAGCGACCACCAGGGAGATCGCCGCCGAGGCCGGCGTCTCCGAAGGCACCATCTACAACTACTTCGACAGCAAGTACGATCTGCTCATCGCCATCTCCAAGCGGTTGGCCCTGGAGTCTCTTCACGAACTCGACGCCTTGCCCCCCGAGGAGAACGTACGGCCCTACGTCACCGCCCTGATCGCCAATCGTTTCCAGCTACTCATCGGCCACATGGATCTGATTCGAGCACTGATGCCCGAGGTGCTGGTGGACGACGATCTGCGAAAAGTCTACACAGAGGAAGTCCTCTCCCCCGCCCTCTCCTACCTGGGTACACTGATCGAGGATCGGACCAAGGCCGGTGTCTTTCGCAAGGTCAAGACCGACGTCGTAGGTCGCGCCATGATCGGGGCCGTGATGTCTTTCGGCTACCTCTGGCTGCGGGAGCCTTCTTTGCTAGACGAACGATCGCAAGAGGAACTGGTCTCGGAGGTGGTCGGGCTGTTCCTGGACGGCCTGCGCGTCCGCCCGAGCGAAGAGGGGGCCTGACCGCAGATGCTGCGACGCACACTTGCCATCACGCGCAAAGAGATCATCCACATCCTCAGAGACCCCAGGTCACTGAGCATCATGTTTCTGATGCCCATTATGCAGCTCATCCTCCTGGGCTACACGGCCACCACCGACGTCGAGCACCTCCCCACCACCGTGCTGGACCAGGACCGCACCTTGCAGAGCCGGGAGCTGGTGGATGCCTACCGCGCATCCAACTACTTCGACATCCTCTTCTACGTAGCCACCGAGGAGGAACTGGGAAGACTGATCGACGAAGGGCGGGCCAAGGCCGGGATGATCATTCCCTCAGGCTATGGCAGAGCCCTCACCACTGATTTCGAAGCATCCATCGCCTTCGTCATCGACGGCTCCCTGCCCAGCGTCGCCGCGACGGCCTTCAGCGCTGCGCAGACTGTGGCCCAGGCCCAATCTACCGCCCTCATTGAACAGCTCTATGGCATCGACGTGGAGCAGCAGGCGGGGATCGATGTCCGTCCCCGTGTCTGGTACAACCCCGACATGAAGAGCGCCAACTTCATGATCCCTGGGCTCATCGCCATGATCTTGCAGATCCAGTCCACACTCTTGACCGCTCTCTCCATCGCCCAAGAGAAGGAGGAGGGAACCATTGAGCAACTCATCGTGACTCCCCTCCGCTCCGCGGAGTTGATCGTGGGCAAGGTTTCCCCTTACGTCGCCATCAGCCTCTTCAACCTCATCGAAGTGCTGATCATAGGGGTAGTGTGGTTCGGTGTTCCCATCCACGGCAACGTGCTCCTGCTCCTGGCCCTAGGGGTATTGGCCCTGCTGGGCTCTCTGGGCATCGGGCTACTGGGCTCGACCGTGGCGCACACCCAGCAGGAGGCCATCTTCCTCATGTTCTTCCTGATGATGCCTTTCATCTTCCTGTCGGGGTTCTTCTATCCTGTGGAGGCCATGCCCAGGGTGCTGCAATGGATCAGCTACCTCATCCCGCTCCGTTATCTTCTCATCATCACCCGCGGCATTATCCTCAAGGGCGTAGGGATCACTATTCTCTGGGAGCAGGCCGCAGCCCTGGCCCTATTCGCTATGGCCATGCTGAGTCTGGCGGCCTCGCGTTTCAGGAAACAGCTATGAGCAGTCGCATCTTCTACGTGGTCTACAAAGAGTTCATCCACGTCGTGCGCGACCGTCGCACCCTGGCCGTGATGTTCCTGATCCCTATCATGCAGCTCATCCTGCTGGGCTACGCCATGACCACCGATGTGGACCACATCCCCACCGTGGTCCTGGACCAGGATCTCACGTCTCAAAGCCGTGATCTCATCGAGGCCTATCAGGCTTCCAGCTACTTCGACATCACCCACTACGCCTCTAGTGAAGAGGAACTGCGCCGCCTCATCGACAAGGGGAGCCACCGGGCCGGTTTGATCATCCCTTCCGGCTACGGTCACGACCTGGAGAAGCAACAGGACGCCCAAGTCTCCTTCGCCATAGATGGGTCTGATCCCAACGTAGCCAGGACCGCCTTTGCTGCGGCCCAGACGGTAGCCCAAGCTCAAGCACTGGAGCTGGCGGGAGAGCGCATTGGGCTCAATCTGGAGACCCTTCCGGGCGTGGACGTTCACACGCGCGTCTGGTACAACCCCGAAATGAAGAGCGTGAACTTCATGATTCCGAGCCTCGTCGGTATGATCCTACAGTTCCTGACTACGCTCTTCACCTCCATGGCCATCGTGCGGGAGCGAGAACATGGCACCATCGAGCAGTTGATGGTCACCCCCATTACCCCGCTTGAACTGATCCTGGGCAAGGTTGTGCCTTACATAGCCATCGCCTTCTTCGACCTGGTAGCGATACTGCTCATCGGCGTCTTCTGGTTCGGAGTGCCGATCAGAGGGAGTGTCCCCCTCCTGCTGGCCATCTCCGCCCTGTTCCTGCTCACCACTCTTGGCCTGGGCATCCTCATCTCCACCATAGCCAGGACGCAGCAGGAGGCGATGTATCTGAGCTTCTTCACCTTGCTGCCCTCCATGTTCCTGGCCGGGTTCCTCTTCCCCCTGGAGGCCATGCCCAGAGCGCTGCAGGTGATCAGCTATGTCATACCGCTGCGGTACATGTTGACGGTCACCAGTGGCATCATATTGAAGGGCGTCGGGCTCCGCATCCTGGCAGGAGAGGTGATGACGATCACGGCCTTCGGTGTGGTCATCTTTGGCGTGGCCTCGAGGAGGTTCCGCAAACGTCTGGAGTAGCTACGTGCTGCGACGCAGCGTATGGACTTGCAGCTTGAGAAAACGAGACGCTCCTTGACAGCCCGACGTTATGGCAGTACAATCTGGTTGGACGTCCAACC
>CAZOBP010000032.1:0-21515 GCA_964577995.1 uncultured Anaerolineales bacterium | reverse complement strand
GAGGCCCTGGTGGACCTGAAGCTGGCGCACAGCAAGAAGACGTACCCCGAGCCGCCGGAAAAGGAGATCGTTGGCTAGCCGTAGCACTGGCCCTTCGAAGTGGCTGCCAGGTTCGTGAGTTGCGCCGGCCTGCGCGGGGCGAACGCCGGCTGCCTTTGTACGCGTCCTGAACTCTCCCCCCGCAGCAGCCTTTCCACCTCAACTACGCTAACGCGATTGTAGTCTCCTGCGATGGAGTGCTTAAGACACGACGCGGCCGCGGCGAAATCGAGTGCTCTTGCGTCGCTCATGCCCTGCGAGAGTCCATAGATCAGGCCGGCCGCGAACGCGTCCCCAGCCCCCACCCGATCTACGATGTGGGTGATCTCATATCCGCGGCTGACCATGAACTCCTCGCGGTTATGAAGACACCCCGACCAGCTATTGTGGCTGGCACTATGGCTCTCCCGCAAGGTGATGGCCTGTTTTGTCAGATTCGGGAACGCCTGGAGCACCTTCTCGCAAAGAGCCCGGTATCTCTCGACATCCAGGCTCCCGTCCTCCACGTCGCTCTCCCAATCGGCAGCAGACTCAAGAGCGATTCCCAGAGATCTCTGGCAGTCTTCCTCGTTGGCGATTCCGATGTCGACCAAGCGCACGATCTCTGGCAAGACTTCCGTCGATGACTTTCCATACTTCCACAGCTTGCCACGGTAGTTGTAGTCACACGAGACTGTCAGTCCCCTCTCCTTGGCCTTCCGCACCGCTTGCAGCGAGAGGTCAGCCGCGCTCTGACTGATGGCTGGAGTGATGCCGGCAATGTGAAACCAGGACGCCCCCTCGAAGATGAGTTCCCAGTCCAAGCTGCCTGGCCTGGCTGTGGCGATCGCCGAACCCACCCGGTCATAGATGACCTTGGAAGGTCTCTGGTTGGCTCCTGCCTCCAGATAGTAGATTCCCATGCGGTCGCCTTCCCGAACGATAAACGAGGTGTCCACCCCAGCTCGCCGAAGATCCCCGATACATGCATCCGCAATCGGGTTCTCCGGAAGGATCGTCACGTACGCCACATCCATGCCCAAGTGCGCCAAGGATACTGCGACGTTGGCTTCACCGCCGCCGAAAGTTGCCTCCAGTAGAGGGGACTGCAAGAGGCGTTCGAACCCGGGGGGCTTCAGCCGCAGCATCATCTCGCCAAAAGTCACCACGCGATCAGCCACGTCAGACCTCTACTACGCTCTTACGCGGTGTACCACACACATGCCGTCCTCGGTTAGTCGAGGGGCCTGGTCGAACCCGGGACACTAGGTCAACGTTCAGGGTAGCCCCCTGCCCTTTCTTACCTCCTCGACGTATGCAGTCGCCCGACGCGTCAGTTCATCCAGATCGCCCGAATCTAGCAGCTTCTGACTGACCAGGCTGCTCCCCACACCGAGAGCAACTGCTCCTTTTATGATGAAATCAGCAGCGGTGTCTAGATTGACTCCCCCCACGGGGACGATCTGGACTTGTGGCAAGGGGGCAAGAATGGCCTTGACCAGATCAGGGCCGCCAAAGCTGGCAGGGAACAACTTTATCAGATCCGCCCCGGCTTCCCAGCCCGTAAGTACCTCGGTGGGGGAGTAACATCCAGGCATGGTCGCGACGCCATACCGGTTGCAGAGCTCAATCAATCCCAGGTTGAGGATGGGGGAAACTACAAAGTCGGCCCCGGCCAGGATTGCCGCTCGCCCGGTTTCTGGGTCCAAGACGCTCCCGGCTCCAAATGCGACATCTGAGCCGTATCTCTCCTTGGCTGTGGCGATTACACCCAACGCGCCGGGCGTGGTCATGGTCACCTCGATAACCGTAACACCACCTTTCTTGATGGCGTCGGCAGCAGCAATCAACTGATCGGAGGACTGCGCCCGCATGATGGCGATGACCCCGGTCTCGCGAATCGTGTTGAGGACTTCTATCTTTGTCATTGTTCTGCTCCTTGATTACGTGGGACTGTCAGCTGAACTGGAACGATTCGGTCGACTATCGAGAGGTTCTTTTTCCTCCACCGAACACCTCCGCTTTCATCAGAGTCTCAACCTCGGCCTTGTCCACGATGGGCAGGTCAAACATCAGGGTTTGCTTCAAGCGAGTGGCCGCATCCCCAACCAGAACCCCTTTGGCGATCCCCTTGCTCCCCATACCCTCCGTGAGAAGACCATAGTAGAAGCCGGCGTTCCACGTGTCCCCCCCGCCTAAGCGATCCCAGAGCGCAATCGGCCTAGCGGCCGGCGAGCGGAACAGAGTGCCTTCAGCATCCATAGCCGCCGACTCCCATCGGTGCTGCTCAAATGAGTCGGGATAGCGAATGGTTATGGCGACGATCTCTACCTGAAGACGCTCGCGGACGCGGTTGGCGAACTCCCTGATGTCGTCGTCCTCAATCGGCCCCAAGTCGCCGTCAACGACCTGCTTCGCAGAGTACCGGCCACAGTCGACATCGTACAGCTTGGCCATGTCTTCGATGGTGGTGATCAACACGTCGACGTGCTCGGCCACGATCGGGGTCAAGAGTTCGCGGGCCTGGTCAGCGGACCACAGCGTGCTTCGATAGTTGAAATCCATGCCTATGAGGCAGTCGTCGGGCTTGTTGGCGATGGCCTCCTTGAACGCCTCGTAGCAGTAATTGCGCTCGTATTTGCTGTGTGTCGCCAGCCCGAACGTGATCCCAGAACTGTGGAATAGTCTGGTATCTCTCAGAGCGGCCCTCCAATCGACCATCCCTGCATCCAGCCTGGAGGCCGCTGAGAACATGCGCTGATATATCCCTGTGTTCCGCCTTGGGGTACGGCCGATCTCGTAGATGAAGCGCCCAATAGGCTCTGTCCTTGGCGCCCAGACAATGTGCTCGACGTTCACCCCCTGCTCCCGCGCGATGTTTCTGACGGCGCGGCCATAGGCGTTGTCGGGCACCCGAGTGATGAAGGCCGAGGGAATACCCAGGCGGCTGAGAGCCATGGCCAGCGTGTACTCACTGCCTGCCATCGACAGATGGACCAGGCGAGTCCGCTCTGGACGTTCCATGTCCGCGGGGGTATCGCGAACCATCACCTCACCGAAGGTGACAAAGGCTGGCCCTCGACCTGCAAACCGGCTGAGATCATCGTGAGTGATTTCGTAATGCCCTATCTCGTTCACGCTACGTCCCCAGCATAGCTGATGTGTTGGCCGTAACTAGTGAGAGGCCCGAGGAAACTGCCAGTTGGCGGCAGCCCCGACTCAGCCTCCACAAGGCTGAACCGGGAACCCTACGCCCCATGCGATGGCCTTCACGCGCATAAGAGACCTAGAGGTTGCCGACGAATGCGGCCAGCCTGCTGAGGCCCTCCCGGATCTCCCCTGCCGTGGGAGCGAGGGAAATCCTCACATACCCATCGGCGCTGGGGCCGAACGTGCGTCCCGGCGCCACAGCAACTCCTGCCTTCTGTAGCAGCCTTCTGGCAAAGGTATAGGAGTCCAATCCAAAACGCGTGATATCAACCATGGTGTAGAACGTGCCCAGCGGCTTGACAAACGCCAGACCAGCGGCCTCCAGCAGGTCCACGGTCAGGTCTCGGTGCTTCCGGTACGCGTTTCGCATTTCGGCCACGCAGTCCTGAGGACCCGCCAGGGCGGCCTCGGCCGCCTTCTGAGAGACGGACGAGGCGCACGAAAAGAAAGGTTCCTGAAGCTTGGCTATCAGGCCGGCAACCGCCTCAGATGCCACCGCGTAGCCCACTCGCCAGCCAGTCATGGCGTACGTCTTGGAGAAGCTGTGAACCCCCACCACCCGGCCGTCGGGATCGAACCTGCCGGGGCTCACGTGCTCGGCCTCGTAGACCAGTTGCTCGTACACTTCGTCAGCGATGAGATACAGATCATGGCGGGCGGCGAAGTCCACCAGGTCTTGAACTAGCTCAGCCGGAAAGACCGCGCCCGTTGGATTGCAGGGACTGTTGATGATCATGGCCTTGGATCTTGCGCCAACATAGTCCTCCAGCACCTCGATCCTAGGCCAGAAACCGTGCTGCGGGGACAAAGGGTACAATCTGGGCACGGCCTGCGAGCACGTAGCCATCATCTCGAAGTTGGGCCAGGCGGGATCAGGGATGAGCACCTCTTGCCCTGGCTCCACAATAGCCATCAGGGCGGTCGCCAAGCCACCCACGGCACCTGTGGTTACCACTACGTTCTTCACGCCTACGTTAAGTCCGTTGACTGTCTGCAATTTGGATACTATCTGCTCTCGCAGAGACAACAACCCCGCGTTGGGTGTATACTTTGTAAACCCCTGCTCCATCGCTTCCCGCGCGGCCAGAACGATGTGGTCGGGTGTGGCAAAGCCTGGCTCCCCCACCTCAAGGTGGACGACTTCGGGCATCCCCTGAGAGAGATCCATGATCTCTCGAATACCCGAGCGTCGCATGTTCTTCACCAGAGTGTTCAGGGGCCGCATAGGCACTCCCTCGCTCTGTACCACCTCGGGCGCCAACTGGCGTAGACTTGGCTTGGAATCATGATCCGTCTGCTCTTAGGCCTGAGGCTTGAAAAGGATGTCAGCGTACTTGCTGTCGAAGCGCGCCAAGGGCTCCCATCTATCGCCCTTATGCGCCGCCACTATCTCCCCCACGAAAAGGGTGTGATCACCTACCTCGTAGTCTGCAACCACCCTGCATTCCAGATTGGCCAGGCAACCCTCTACCAGTGGCACACTGATCTGGTGAGCTGGCTGCGTCTTCAAGCCAGCCTGGGCGTATTTGTCAACCTCCCGGCCCGAGACTGTGCCACATGTCTCGGAGACCGCCACCTGGTCGCTAGCCAACGCGTTCACCACAAACTCCCGCGAATGGGAGATGTATTCCCGCGTCAGATGTGTGTTGTTGATGAAGATGGAGACTAGAGGGGGCTTACTAGAGGATGGGGCCACCCAAGACGCCGTCATGACGTTGTCCTTGCCCTCCCAGGAAGAACCGATCAGAGTAACGGGCATGGGCATGCAGTCTAATGCTGTCTCTATGTCCAGCGGCTTCATGATATGCGCTCTCCTTTGTGGCTGGGCGCCAGTCGTGTCGCCGGATGCTCCCCGGGCGCCTGACACCGAGTTGGACTTGATCTGTCGCTAGAACTTATGCAGGGACCAACCTCCGTCCATCACGAAGGTATGTCCCGTGACGGAACTCATCGCAGGGGAGGTGCAAATTAACTCCACCATCAGCGCGACCTCCTTGCGCGTGACCAGCCGGCGGAGGGGGGTGTAGTTGATAGCCCTCTCCACAAAACTGGGATCGATATCGAAGATCTCCGTAGTCTCGGCGATCTGCCCGGGGGCGATGACATTGACGGTCACCTCAGGGGCTACCTGCACCGCCAGAGATTCCACGAAGTGGATCATTGCAGCCTTGGCCAAGCCGTAGATCGAGTGCGTCCTGATGAAGGCTGAGCCAGCCGAGATGACTACCACGCGTCCCCAGCCTCGTTTCTTCATGCTGGGAACGGCGATCTGGCTGGTCAGATAGGCGCCCTTTAGATTGGTGTCCAAGATACGGTCCCAATCCTCTTCGGGCAGCTCCACGAAAGGGGTATCGCACCACGGCCCGGCGCAATGCACCACGATGTCTATGTGACCGAAGTGGCCGATGATGGCCTCTCCCATGTCCCGCACCTCGAGGCTCTGAGAGACATCGGCGGGAAAGACCTGCGCCTCACATCCTGCTGCTTTGAGCTCGACAGCAACCTTCTTGCCTTCTTCCTCGTCTGATGGAAGACAATTGATGGCTATGGCGGCACCGGCAGACGCCAATTCTCTGACGATCACCGGGCCCAGGTTACGGGAAGCTCCGGTTACCAGAGCGACCTTTTCATCCAACCGCCCGCTACCGCTCTCCTCAGCACTCTGCTTCACGGTCACGATCTACTCCTCTCCAGGGTAGGCAATAGACCCACGAAGTGGGCTCTTTGTGAGATAGCGGTACCGCGGGATCAGGTCTGGGTAGAGGGCGTAGCCCGTGATCTCCGACGAAGTAACCACCGTGTGATTAGGTTGATAGAGCAGAGCCCACGGTGCTTCCTCTATGATGATCCGCTGCGCCTCCACCGACATCGCCTCGCGGCGTTTCTCATCGGGTTCATACAGCCCTCGCTCTATTAGATCATTGACGTGGTGATTGTCGTAGTTTGCCAGATTCTTGCCCGAGCCTCCCTTCAAGTTCGCCACTAGGTGATACATGGGATCGTTGACCCAGGAGAAGGTCTCGAACATGGCCAAGGGGAACTGCTTCAGTTGTGAGTGGTATTCCAGGTCACTCACGGCGACCACTTCCAACATGACGCCGAGGGGTTGGAGGGCACGCCGTATGATTCGAGCTGCATGGAGCTCATCCGCCCGCATCTCCCTGGCGATCAATTGGCTGTGGAAGCCATCGGGATGCCCCGCCTCACTCAGCAGCGTCCGCGCCCGATCAAGGTCCGTGGTGTACTTCCACAAGCTCCCATCGTGCGTTGGCATGCCAGCAGGGATCGGACTCAGGAGGGGCTGGCAGTAAGCACCCATTACTTTTGTTCGCAGCTCCTCATAAGGAATGGCGTAGCACAGGGCCTGCCGCACCCTCACGTCGTCGAAGGGATCGACGTCATGGTTCAGACTCATGACCGTGCAGATGGTACTGGGGAAAGAGAGGATTCGCAGCTTGGGATTCTCCTGGCAATGAACGAGATGCTTGGCCTCTAGCCCGTAGGCCACGTCAACATCACCTCGCTGGAGGGCCGCCATTCGCTCGACGGCCGATGGGATCACCCTCATTGCCACGCCGTCGTTGCGAACCCAATCGGTGCGCCAATGGAGTGGATTGGGCTCGAAGACGTATTCCTGACCCGGCATGACGCTTCCTAGCACGTAGGGGCCAGTCCCCAGTGCATGCTCGGAATACCACTCTGAGGCCCACGGATCATCGGGGGTAGCTTGGGCTTCAGTGTTGGCTTGGTCCATTACGGAAAACGAGTTGAGTGGAAGCAAGTCCCAAAGCAAGGGATTGGGATGAAGGAGATGCAACTCTAGCGCGTAGTCGTCGACCACCCTGAGCTGCTCCGTTGTGGTTACGGTAAGCATCTCCATCATTGGGAACAGATATCCTGGCCCAATGACCGCCCGCTCCAAGGTGAACTTGATGGACGAAGCCCCGCAAGGTGTGCCATCGCTGAAGCCAATACCGGGGCGGATGTGCAAAGTCACAACCGTTTCATCTTCGGAGAGTTGCCAGCTCTCGACTATCTCTCCACTCAGGTTCTGGGGGCTTGCCTTGAATGTGCCGTCAGGCAGAGCTTCCACCTCGAGATCGAGAAGCCCGTCGTACAGATTCTCGACCGCCGCGTAGCTAGCATCGGACTTGAAATTGTGGGGATCGAGACCACTGACGTCGCTGTCAGAGGCAATCACGATTCTGGACACGATGCATCGCTCCTAATACCTGTCACAGGCGACGAGATGCCCACTACCGACATCGCGCAGCCGCGGCCTGGTCTGCCTGCACTCGGGTCTTGCCGTAGGACAGCGCTCGTGAAACACGCATCCGGGGGGCAACTGGAACAGGCTCGGCGGCTCGCCCTTCAGCAGTATGCGTCTGCGCGTGACCCGGGGGTCGGGTATGGGAATGGCGGAGAGCAGGGCCTTGGTGTATTCGTGAAGAGGTGTGTCAAAGATCTCATCCGTTGGCCCGGACTCCACGATAGTTCCCAGATACATGACCATCACCCGGTTGCACAGGGCACGGACGGCGCTCAGGTCATGGGAGATGAAGATATAGGTCATCCCCAGCTCTTCCTGGAGCCTTTGGAGCAAAGCGATCATGTGGATGCGCACCGACATGTCCAGCGATGAAGTGGGCTCGTCCAGGGCCACGAATTTGGGTTCGGTGATGATCGCCCTCGCGACGCCCACGCGCTGCCTCTGCCCTTCGCTCAACTGATGGGGGTAGCGCCCCAGAAACACCGGGTCAAGGTTAACCCGTGACATCGCCTCCAACAACCGCTCCTGGAGATTCTCCTTGTCCACCAGCTTGTGAAGCTGGACAGGCTCGGCAAGGGTGCGTCGCACGCTGAAGCGGGGATTGAGGGAGGTATCCGGATCCTGGAATACCATCTGGAGATGCCGGCGTTGAGCACGCAGTTGTGAACCGGACAGTGTCGTCAAGTCGATGCCATCGAAGTACACGTGGCCGCTGGTGGGATCCGTGAGTCGTAAGATGGCGCGTGCGGCGGTGGTCTTTCCACAACCGCTCTCGCCCACGAGTCCCACGGCCTCACCAGGGAAGACCTCGAAGGATACCCCATTCACGGCGTGGACCGTCAGGGGCCCGTCATGGAAGGTCTTGACCAGTTCTTCAATTCGCAGCAGGGGTTCCTGCGCCGTGGTGTCCATGGGCACTATTCGAAGTTGTGACATCTGACCCAGTGATCGAGTTCGACTTCAACTCGCACCGGGTGTTCCTCCCAACATCGCGGCAATACTCGGGGACAGCGAGATGCGAACCGACACCCCCTTATGGCATAGGTCACCTCTTCGCTGAAACCAGCGTCTACCTCAACCATGTCCGCTTTCTTGTCCACTCGGAGCACCGAGTGAAGCAGTCTCCTTGTATAGGGGTGCACGGGATTGGCGAACAGGGAATCCACCCCGGCGGTCTCCATCACCTGGCCGGCGTATATGACCACCACCCGCTCACACGTCTCCGCGACGACCCCCAGGTCATGAGTGATGAGCAAGATCGATGCATCGGTGGCTTGCTGGACCTCCTGGATTAGCTCGAAGATCTGGGCCTGTATGGTGACGTCCAACCCCGTGGTCGGCTCGTCAGCGATCAGCAGGTCGGGTTCGCAGGCCACCATCATGGCGATCAACACGCGCTGGCACATGCCCCTGCTCAACTGGTGGGGGTAAGCTTTCGCTCTCCGCTCGGGGTCCGGGATGCCCATCCGGCTCAGCGCTTTCACCGCCTCCGCCTTGGCTTGGCCAGGGCCAAGCCCACGCTGGATTCCGTAAACGCGGGCCACCTGGTCGCCCACTCGCATCAGAGGGTTCAAGGCGCTGCGCGTGCTCTGGAAAATCATCGCGATCTGGCGCCCCCGTATCTCGCCCATCTGCTTTTCTGTGCCGTCCAGCAGATCGCTGCCCTTGAAGATGATCTCGCCGCCCTCCACCCTCCCGGCCGGAGGCAGAAAACCCATCACCGCGAGAGACGTCATCGTCTTTCCCGAACCACTCTCACCCACCAGGCCAACGATCTCCTGGCCAAACACGTCGAAGGTGACCTTGTCCAGAATCAGCACACGGCCGTTGCCTCCTGGAAAGGTAACCGTGAGATCTTGTATGTGTAGGAGTTCGTCCCTTTCCGTCACGCTCAACGTTCCTCTTGCGCGGTGATGTCTCGCAGGCTATCGCCTATGAGATTGAACCCGAAGGCCAACAGCACGATGACGGCCCCGGGGAACACCGAAATCCACCATTCGCCCGAGATGATATACTGGGCGCCTTCGCCGACGAGCACTCCACCTTCAGGGATGGGGGGACGCACGCCCAGGCCCAGGAACGCCAGTCCCGACGCATCCAGGATAGCCCAGCCCAAACAGAGCGTGGCCTGCACCAACGCGGGAGTGAGGCAGTTTGGGAGGATATGAAGATACATGATTCTCCACTCAGGATTACCCACGCAGCGCGCGGCCTCCGCGTATCCCAACTCCCTGGCAGTTAGCACCTCCCCGCGCGTCAAGCGGATGAAGTAGGGGATGTAAGAAATGGCGATGGCGATGACCACGTTGGGAATGGTGTTACCCAGCATGGCAGTGATGGCCATAGCCAGCACGAACGACGGAAAAGCCTGCATCACGTCGGTGATGCGCATCACTACATCGTCGATGATGCCTCCATGGTAGCCAGAGAATGTTCCCACGAGTGTGCCCACAAGGAGAGCTGTGAGCGCCACCATGGAAGCGATTCGGAGGTCGAGACGTATGCCGTGCAGCACCCTTACCAGGATGTCTCGCCCGAAGTTGTCGGTGCCCATGGGGTGCTCCAGACTCGGAGGCTCCAGCTTGACGCTCGGGTTCGTCTCCAAAGGGCCGTAGGGTATGGAATAGGGGCCCACCAGTGCGGCGATGATGGCGATGACCAGGATCAGCAAACCGACAAGCAGCATTCGATTCTGCTGGAGCAACTTGGAGATGCGGCGCACCGTTCCTGCGGCGGGGACCGAGGCCGGAGGTGAGCGCATCGCAGATGTCTGTGCGCTCAATTTGCCGACTCCCTGCCTGTGACCACTCGCCAATGGACCATGTTGAGCATCACACCTCTCCGCCGCTCCGAAGCTGCCTAGCCCAGCCTGATGCGGGGATCTATGACGCTGTAGAGCACATCTATGACCAGGTTTATGAGAACGTAGATGATCGCCACCACTAGTATGAAGCCTCTCAGAGCCTCGAAGTCCTTGGTGGTCAGGGCCGTCCAGGCGTACTGTCCGATGCCCGGCCAGGCGAAGATACGCTCCACCAGGACATTCCCGGCCATCAAGTACCCGAAGGCGATGCCACTAGTGGTCAGAATTGGTATCATGGCGTTCCGCAGCCCGTCCCTGACGACGATCGCCCGAAAGGGTACGCCGATGGTCCGAGCAGTACGGATGAAATCAGAATGGAGCACATCCAGCATGGCCGCCCGTACGATCTTGGTCATGGGCGCGCTCACGATGAAGCCCAGGGTCAGGGCGGGCAGAGCCAAATGCCCGAGACAGTGCCGCAGGAGCGTCCAGTCGCGCGCAAGCAGGCTATCGATGACGTACAGCTTGGTGATCGAAGGTGGCGCTTGCATACCCACATTCAAACGCCCCAGGGGAGCGGGCGCCCAGTCCAGCCGAAAATAGAAAATGTAGATGAGAACTAGAGCCAGCCAGAAGGACGCCGTAGATGCTCCTAGAATGGCGTAGCCCCGTATCAGTTGGTCCAAGACCGAGTTGCGTCTCACGGCGGCCACTATGCCCAGAAGCAAGCCGACCCCGATGGCGATGAGCAGGGCAGCCAAGCCCAGCTCTATGGTGGCGGGCAGGCGCTGTACCATATCCCTCTGCACGGGTTGACCGCTCACCCAGCTCTTGCCCATGTTGCCCCTCAGCAGCCCGGACACGTAATTCACGAACTGGACAGGCACCGGCTTGTCGGTTCCCATCTCCGCGCGCATCGCAGCCAAACCTTCTTCGGTTGCGTATGGTCCAAGCTTCAGCGACGCCAGATCGCCAGGCAGCACGAAGGTCAGGACGAATACTGCCACTATCACACCCAAGAGGGTTATTGCACCCAAGGCCAATCTACGCGCTATGTACCTGCGGAATGACACTGTTGACTGCCCCTCTCAACTCGAGAACTCACCACATTGATCCCGCCTTGAGACTATGAGGTCGCGCACCCTTGTACGTGGGGCCGCTTCGAGCGGCCCCACGTACATCTAGTCCGCCTGTCTCTATTCTGTGAGCTTGCCCATATGGGCGAAGCGGAGACACAGATCATCGAGCATGGCGAAGCCATAGAAGTCTTTGTTGACGGCCACGATCCAGTCGGGCTGATAGAGGAATGCCCAGGGTGCATCGTCGATGATGATCTGCTGAGCTTCACGCATCCCGGCTTCCCTCACAGCAGGATCCAGGGACCACGCCGCCGTCTCAATGAGCTCATCCACCCGCTCGTTGCAGTAGTCCGCGTAGTTGGTGAACTGACCGCACTTGAGCAGGAAACTGAGCTGGTAGGACGGGTCGTTGCCCCAGGAATACCAGTCGTGGATGAAGAACGGGAGTTGATGCGCGTTTAGCTGCTCGAAGAACTGGGCATCGGGGAGACGATCGATGGTCACGTTGATGCCGACCTCTGCCAACGAGGACTGAATCCAGGTCGCGGCTTCGACGTCCCAAGGGATTGACATCCGCACAGCCAAGGTGATGTCCAGACCATCAGCGTATCCGGCCTCCTCCAGCTTGTCTGCGGCCATGTCGAGATCGGTATCATAGGGCCAGAACTCGTCGGTGTGCGTGGGCATGCCAACAGGGATGGGGCTTGTCGCCTTCTGAGCGTACCCGTAGAACACCTCTTCGATGAGCGTGTCGTAGGGAACAGCATAGGAGATGGCCTGTCGCACTGCCTTGTCGTCGAAGGGCGGCAGATTGTTGTTCATCCCCAGGTAGAAAAGTCTCGTGTACTCAATGGGGTACACCTTGACGTTGGGATCCGCCTGAAGGTCATCCACGTTCTTGTATGGCAAGCCCAAAGCCAGGTCTATGTCGCCCTGCCTCAGCAGTAGCTCTCGGTCCTCCGGTGATGGAACTACCCTGACGATGACCTTGGAGTTCTGGAAGTAGTCTTCCCCTTGCCAGTAGTTGGGGTTGGGTTCGAAGACATACTGCACGCCCTGCTCCCACTCAGTGATCATGTACGGCCCGCTGGGGTTGGCGTTGCGACGGAGCCACTCCGCCGCCCACTCGTCATCGGGTGTGGCATGCTCCTCAACGGTGGCTTCATCCAGCGCTCCCAAGGGGTTGAAAGCCATGATCGCCAGAGACAGAGGGGTGAGTTGCTCGAGACGGAACTCCAGTGTGTTGTCATCGACCGCCACTACACTCTCCGGGGCGCCCAAGCCCATAAACGGGAAGAGCACAGGGGTGTAGCTGGTTGGCGACAGCCACTGCATGTCGTACATATACTTGAAGGAGTGTGCATTGAAGGGGGTTCCATCGGCGAACTTCAGACCGTCTTGAATGTGCATAGTGACGACGCCACTCTCTTCGTCCACCGTGATCTCGTCCGCCATTCCTGGGCCATACTCTCCGAGCCCCACCAGTACACCCTCTTCCTCTCCCGGCACGAGCTTCTGGAGGAGCGGCGGCTCGTAGAGATTGGCGACGGCGTAGTATCCGGCGTCGCTACGGAACTCAGAGGGGTTGATGTGATCGATGTCGCTGTCCAGGGCGACCACAATCACAGGCTTCGCCTCAGGCTCGGGCGGAGGGGTCGGGGTCTCTGCTGGCGCCGCCGCCGTGGGAGGTGGCTCCGTAGGCACCTCCGTGGCCGGAGCGGGCGCTGGCGTACCGCAGCCAATTATTGTCACTAGCATTGACGCAATCACCAATAGGCTGAGTAGTATCGGACTTCTCAATCTCATCACTCTCCTCCTCGACTAACTGCTCTGCTCTTGATGCTCTTTCTTCTGATGGACTAGCTGCCTTGCGGACCCCCAGCTATCACCTCCTTCCTGCGAGTATCCTTGACCTCCGATAGCCAGAACCATGCAGGTTACTGTGTCGCCATCCTTCAGAACGGTCCGATTCGTCTTATGTTGATGGATCAGTGTGCCGTTCACCAGGAAGACCACGCTTCTTTCATCTATCCGGGCCAGCAACTCAGTATCATCGGCCGAGGAGCACAGGTTCTCCCACAGCTTGCGCACCGTGGTCCCCGCAGCTACGCTCCTATGTACAGTGTCAAAACCGCTCGCCCTGGGGCCAAAGCCGAACAGGCGCAGCGTGATCTCCGGCATCTTGCTCGCCTAGTCTGCTACGATCTCGCTACACAATCCAAGCAAGCTAAGCATCTCCAGCGTCTTCTTAGATGGGATAGCTGACTCTGGGTCCCATCCGTGCATCTGATAGTACTCGTCCAACAGGCGGTCAAGTGTCTTCTGATCGGTCACCAAGCCCTGTGTTGGGCCTTCGGGCACCGGATCGTTCATCATGCGCCAGGGCAGAACGTCATCCTCTCGGCGGGCACCCTCGCGGACGTTGAAGCATCTCTCAAGGGTGACTATTCTGCGTCCCGCCGTCATCAGTTGTTCCTCAGTGAAGTCCACACCCAAGGCGTAGCTGAACAACTTGGCCATGTTCCTAGGATTCACTGCATACGCCGCCGTAGAGGTGAAGGCGCAGAAGCCCAAGGCGTCGCTGGCTGCATAGCAGTCCTCATGCCAGCGCACGATGTCAGACCGCTTTTCGAGCAGTGTGGGGTCCGCGTATTCTTCGTCGCCCGTGATTTCCTTTATGAGAGCCCTTGCCTCCTCAGTGACGCCGAACTCCGCGTAGCACTCGGTCATGAGATGATCTGGGCCTCTGGGATTCACGGCAAACGCCAGAGCGTAGCTCTTGGCCGTACGCGTATCACAAGCTGACTGCTCGAGCCCCTTGGCCTGGATGGCCCACTTCCACGAGTCGCCACCTACCTCTTCCGCTGCCTGTTTGGTGCCGTTGGCCAGAAGATCACCAAAGAGCCCCTTGCGGAGGGCGATGCGCCCTATCAGGTCCAACTGACTCTCGACGTTGCCGAAGTGAAGGTCGAGATCATCCGCCTGCTTGCCTTTGAGCAAGCCCTTCTCGTAGCACTCCATGGCCCACGATATGACATGACCCGTGGATATGACGTCCAGTCCATAGTCATTGCATAACTGGTTGCTCTTGATCACAGCTTCGGTGTCCACAATACCACACTCCGCGCCCAAAGACAGCATCGTCTCCAGTTCAGGACCAGAGTCTTGTACGACACCGTAGGCGTGCTCCTTGGTGCGAACGAACCTGTGGCAGGCCGTGGAGCAAGAGAAGCAGGACTCGCGACCCGTGAGGTAACCCTCGTCTTCCAGATACTGACCGCTGATCCTTTCGGCGTTGTCGATAGTAACCCTGCTGAAGTTATAGGAGGCCAGCATCCCCATCTCGTTTAGCGGTGGTATGGACCCCGACGTGCCCCATCTGTAGAGGCTCTCTGAACCGGCGTCTTCAGATAGTTCCTTGCGAGTACGGAGTGCGAGCTCGAAGAACTGCTCCCCCTCCGCCAACTTCAGGCCCCCGGTGCCACGTACGGCTATAGCTTTCAGGTTCTTGGAGCCCATTACTGCGCCGATGCCACCTCGACTCGCGGAGTTGTAGAGGGAGAAGATGATGCAAGAGAACAACACCCGGTTCTCGCCTGCGGGACCAATGAGGCCAACCTGGATCTCGTCGTCCCCCAGTTCCTCCCTGATTAGCCGATCAGCCTCGCGAGTGCCCAAACCCCAGAGATGGCGCGCGTCGCGCAGCTCCACCGAATCGTCGTCGATCCAAAGGAATACCGGATTCTCTGCCCTACCGTGGATCACCACATAATCATGGCCCGCATACTTGAGCTCCGCACCCAGATGCCCCCCGACGCTGACCTTCAGGTACAACCCCGTCGCTGGACCCTTGCACGTTACGGACGTGCGCCCCGACGAAGGAGCGCTGGTCCCGGTCAAGGTGCCCGGACCAAAGATGAGCACGTTGTCTGGACCAAGAGGGTCAGTTCCTTGGGGCACGCGCTCGTATAAGAGCTTGGCGTTGATGCCCCTGCCACCTAAGAAGTGCAACAGGTCCTCGCGCGGCGCTTCGTCCAGCCAGGTTCTGCCGGAGCTCAAGTCCACATTCAGTATCCCTTGCGCACCGATGTCTCTGATCATGGCTCTCCTCTCAGGCGATCTCGTCTCTGTGCGCGTAAGCCTCGGCCGTGGCGCGCCGTTTCCGTTGGGCGACACTCTGCACTGGCTCGAAGGTCAAGGCCCCGTAGATGCAGTGCTCGACGCAAACCGGATCACCATCGCACAGATCGCAAATGAACGCCACTTCTTTCTCTTCGTTGAAGTCCGCTGCGCCAAAGGGGCAAGCCTTGACGCATTCTCCGCAACCTATGCAGTCCTCTTCGTTGATCCTCACAACGGGAACGCCTCTGTCGATATGGGCCGCCCCCGTCGGACACACCTCAACGCAGGCTGGACGAGCACAGTTCACACAGACAACAGGAACGTTAAAGCCCTCTCCCATGAACCGTACGATGCGGATACGAGAGAGTGTGGGGATGAAAGCCCCTTCGTGAGCGAATGAGCAAGCTAGCTCACATGCCATGCATGCCGTACATTTCTCTGCGTCGATGCTCAATGTGTCCATGGTTCCTCCATCAGACGACATCATCTCTGGAAACGAGGCGGCCAAGGAAGGCGTCATAGCCGCCGTCCCCCCTCAGCATATCACGACTTGCCTCTCCGCCAGCCCTGAGCAGCAGTGCCATCTGCACAACTCGCTTGCCAAGGCTTTCCGCCGCGGCTACGGATACCAGGGCATCAGCTTCTCCTTCCTCGTGTAGCTGGCGCATGCTGTCCTTGCGCATCTCATTGCGCGTCCAACCCGCGGCACCCAAGTACGATGGCCAGGGATCGCCCGCCACAGGGACGCAACTGAGGAGCACGGCGTGGCTGATCAGTGTCGTGATTACTTGCTCCTGTCCGGCGAAGAGGTGACTACCCTGCACCACAACGCCCACGCTCTTGAGACTCCTAGACACCTGGCCGCCGTAGTAGTGGTAGAGTGTATTCCCCAACCTGTCTATGAAGCACTTCAGTTGCCCGGGTATTCCAATGTGATAGACGGGTGCAGAGTAGATGATGGCGTCCGCCTCTGCCCACTTATCCCGCAATCCCTGGAAATCGTCTTCAATGGCACAATCACCCAACTCAGTACATCGAAAGCACGAAATGCAGGGAGCGATTTTCTTTCCAGCAAAGGAATACAGTTCGCTCCTCACTCCATCCGGCGCTGTTTGCTCGGCCGCTTTCAGGGCACGTTCCAGGAGATACCGGCTGTTGCCCGACTTCCTGGGGCTGGCGCTGATCCCAAGCAACTTAACCTTGTCCATCAATACTTCTCGCCGTTCTCTGAACAGCTTGCTCGCTCGGGCTAGAACAGTCGTGTTACCACGTGTGCACGGCTCGTCATTCCTTCGAGGCTCTCCTAGGATAGCCCATGTGAAGAGAGGCCTCACGAGCTACAGTAAGCACACGTTCTACCAGACCGCTCTCTTCTATGAGGCGGTTCATGCGCTGTTGCGGCCCGGCCACGCTAATCGCCGCAACGACGGCTTGGCGATGGTTCCATACTGGCGCCGCCACGCACTTAACGTCGGGCTCGTGTTCGACATCGTCGATGGCGTATGCGTGTTCGCGGATCTTCTCCAGTTCCAGCAGCAGCCCGGTCAAGTCGGTCAGTGTGTTCGGGGTGTACGCCCGCATGCCGTTGGTGGAATAGAAGTCACGCACGGCGGACTCCTCGACATAGGCCAGGAGGCATTTACCCAGCCCAGTGCAATAGGCCGGAGCGCGGCCACCCACCCGAGAGCCCATCATCCCTATCGGTAACAGCCCTTCCAGCTTCTCAAGGTAGATCACTTCCATCTGATCCCGATCCATGATCGCCAGGTGGACCGTTTCTCTGCACGCTTCTCGCAAGCTCTCCAAGAGGGGTAGGATACGGTCTCTGATCTCAAGCTTAGACAGGAAGACTGTGCCCAAATCCAGACACGCCACCCCCAGACTGTAGCCGCCGGTCTGAGGGTTACGCTCCACATATCCGCGATCGTCGAGAGTCACCAACAGGCGATATACAGTGCTGACGCTCAGATTCAGCCTGGAGCTCAACTCTGTCAGGGTGAGTTCGGGCTCGGCGGCAGAGAACGTGGCAAGCAGATCCACCGCACGCTCCACTGCCCGAACGCGGTACCGTCCCCTGTTGGCAATCGTCTTCTGCGTCCTTATCTGAATTCCTCCACCAGTTCTTCGATGGGCTGGTACTGCAAATCCGGATATCCGTATCGGGCGGGGCTGAAAGCACTGGCTCCCACCTCGGACCGAAGCGCTTCACGGAGACGCTCATGACACCGTACAGCGACGAGAGCCAGGGCCTTGCCTTCCGCTAGCTCCACGCTCATGACGCCACGTCCTGTGCCCGGCTCCAACATGCACACGAGGTCGGGGAAAATGGCTCTGATCGCCCCGTGTAGGGAAAGCAGCATGGTCTCGTTCTTGATCACTAGCTGAGCGGTGAGTCCCTCATTGCGTCCCGTTCCTTGGAGGTCGACGAGAGTGTAGAAAAAACCCATCTTCTTCGCTTCTTCCATGCGCACGATTGAGCCTGTGAAGAGAAGTACACCGCCGAGAGCCTCGGTGGCGGCAGCGACAGGGTCGCTGCCCTCCTGACGCGCGCTTAGCACTGTACGTCCTAGCTCAAGCGCGTGGGTGATCGTGTTAGGAACAACTGCATCCTTGGCCTGGAGTCCGCTCATCGGATAGTGATTGTTGGCACCCATGCCCCCGCCGTTAGTCACCACCCAGCGGCCAAGCTGATCTGGATACGTGGGCTCAGGAGCCTCCTGCACTATCACCACATTGCCTTCATAGTCGATGAGGGGCATGGGGGTGAGAGAGACACCATGGCCTATGAAGCTCGTCATCTGCGTCTCAGGGGCCGAGCGGCCTAGCGCGTCGCCATCTATGACGGAGATACCCATGCGGGCTCCCAGGGAGAGCATGACTGGCGTATTGAGGCCTCCCACCTCGAAGGGCACGACGTGGTCAATCTTCCTGCCCAGTATACTCTCCATGACACGCGTTACTTCCAGCAACTCGAAGCGGTTATCCCAATGCTGCATCACCGTGGCGATCCCCATATCCTCCAGGACCTTGACGGATCCCATCATACCGCCGCTGACTACGGTCGCCTCGTCACGGATGTCTTGCAGAGGGATGATGCGAGGGGTGCGGCCGACGGAGAACTCGTGTTCGAGGATGGCCTTTCCCCACGATGGAGACCCTCCACCACCCGTGCCAAGAATGGCCAACCCTTCCAGCAGTGGAGCGACATCGTTGGGTGAGAGAGTGTAGGTGCTCATGGCTCTCCTTTCTCTGCCTCCGAAGGTGGCAGAGAGTGCTTCTATTATCGCTACATGAAAACCATTATCACCTGACAATATCATATCTCAAGTTCCTCAGTTTGTCAAGTCTGAGCGTCTACCAGGGGGCCCGACAGTGGGTGTGGGTCGGGCTTGGAGGGGGGACCCTGTGACCGGCTGCTATCATCGGGCTAGTAGCCCACTATGTTCTTGTCCGGTGGAGCAGGATAGGTTCTCTTACTATGCGTGAGCTGCAAGTCAACCAGAGCTTCGGCCATCATCACGGCCAGCACAGTGGGATCGATGACCGGGACGTCGGTGACAAGGTGTTGCTTCAAACCGCCTAGTAGAGCCTGCGCCACGCCAGCCATTCCCGTGCAGCCGAGCACGATGACGTGGGCCCCATCGTCTTCCACGGCTCTGAGCGATTCGTCTATCACAGCCTCAAGCAGCCTCGAATGATCGTGCAGTTCTAGAACGGGTATGCCGACCGTTCTCACCGAAGCCATTCTCGCGGTCAGACCCATCCTGATGGCGTGGTTATCGAAAGCCGGGATCAAGGTGTCCAGAACGGTAACCACGGAGAACCTGTGTCCAAGCATGCACGCGACGTGCATCGAGGTCTCGGCTGGCCCTATTACGGGTATAGACACTCTCTCGCGAGCCGCTTCGAGACCAGGATCTCCCATGCAATCTATGATGGCTGCATCCATGCCATCCTGCTCTGCTGCCACAACCTTGGCGACCACGTCGGGCACCGCAAGGGCCTCATCGTACCGTGATTCAATGGAGGCCGGACCCTTGTCGAGGGTGGCGAGACTCATGTCAGTATCCGCGCGCGCAGCGGCGCGATACTCATCAAAGACCAACGGAACGAGTGGGGTGGCGATGACAGGTGCGACTACTCTAATGCGCACACGTACCCCCTTTCCATCTCCGGGAACTAGATGGCGTGTTCATCGGGTGCCCAGCAAGAGACTGTCGCCGATTGGTGGCCCTGTCCCCGGATCGCAGATGCCGATGTGGATCTTCGCTTCGCTATCTGTAAGACCCGTATTCGCTCCAGGCCTCCCACATGGCCATGACGTTCTCTGGGGGGACGTCAGGCTGGATGTTGTGCACGGCAGCGAAGACGAAGCCGCCGCCAGGGGCCAGGTCCTCAATCCGGCGCTTGACTTCGTCCTTGACAGCTTCCGGCGTTCCCCTGGGCAAGATGGCCTGGGTGTCCACACCACCGCCCCAGAAGGCCAAGTGATCCCCGAATTCCTTTTTCAGTCGGCCCGTGTTGTCCATACCAGATGCACTTACCTGCACGGGGTTGAGGATGTCCGCCCCAGTCTCTATGAAGTCCGGGATCAACTCGTATACCGCCCCACAGCTATGCAGGAAGACGGCCGCTCGTGAGTGCGTCTTGATGAAGCTGAAGAGTTCCTTGTGCCTGGGTTTCACGTAGCGCCGATACATCTCCTTCGAGATCAACAACCCCGACTGCCATCCGAGGTCATCGTATTCGACTGCCACGTCCAGTAGATCCCCCACTTCTTCCAGGGCTGCGCCCCAGAAGTCTAGATGGAAGCGAAGCGTCGCGTCGAGGATTGCTTCCATCAGTGGGGGCTCGCGGATCAGGTCCATGTAGAAGCTCTCATAGCCGCGCAGCCAGGCGGCCGACTCAAGGACGCCTCCATAGGCGGGGGCGAGAGTGATGGTCAAGCCGTCAGCGGCCAGGGCCTCTGCCTGCTGCCTCAGGCCCTGGAAACGAGCCTTGTTTGCTCCGTCGGGCCACTTCCGGTTGGTCAGTTCGGCGGCCCGCGAGTCCGCCGACAGGGGATGTCCCACCATGTCGAAGTAGAGCCCTCGGCCCTTGGGCATGGCCCACTCAACGCCCCACTCATCGGTGAACAGACGGTGCGTACCGCTCTCCCGCATTTCCAGCTTCCAGTCGTCGGACGGATGGGGGGACAAGGGACGGACGTCGACCTTGAGTTTCTGTAGCATCTGTTCGCTGGGGAGGGCTAGCTGCTGGACTCTGTGGTAGAGGTGCACTTCCTCCGGTAGTCCCAGAAATCGCGCAAGGCGCCGGTAGGCGTCTCGGTGAATCCCGGTGACGTCCGAGCCGCCGATGTCCAACGGCACATGGTCCGGCTCTCGATGGGCCAGGGTGGCAAGAACCCTGTCTCGACTATTCATCTTCTCTCTCCCTGAGGGAGCGACGATCAGTTCGGTCGCGAGGTGCTGAACTCTTCGACTCGCCGCGCTCCGGCGGTCTCTGTGCTGGCGTCAGAAGATGGTGTACTCGGCGTCCTTGATTATCTCCTCCGTGGACCCGTCCTCGTACTCCAAGATCAGACTGGCGATCTCTACCGGGCCACCCTTCGCGTAGACGGTGTCCTGGTGGACAACGTGGGCGGGATCGCTGAACTTGGCCACGCCGGTGATGCCCCCGATGTGGTCGCTGCGGCCATAGGCCCAATGCATACCCAGCACCTTCTCGTCCTCCAGGACGGTCCCGGAGATGACGGCTTTGTCATTACAGCCCAGGCCCAGCTCAGCGATGTTGCGCCGGGCCGCATCGACGGCGAAGTAGTCTCGCATCTCGCGGGCCTTCGGGCCGTCGCCCACGACCTCGACGATGTTGTTCTCTTGCACTTCGTACAAGACTAGCTCACCATCATAGTCGACAGGGATCGTGCCTTCTGTCTTGCTGGGCTGGCCCTCCAACTCTCCTTCGTAGGGCGCGATGCAAGCCTCACCGCTGGGCAGATTGATGAGGCGCATTC
>CAZOBP010000031.1:0-21814 GCA_964577995.1 uncultured Anaerolineales bacterium | reverse complement strand
CTAGCACATGGTATCAGGGTGGAAGTCTGGATTGTGCTGGGGTCACGGGAGTCCCTTGACTGCGCCCCCGCTCACACCACGTAAGATTGAACCCCCATCCTGGCATTCCGGAGGCTGAAGGCAGAGGAGGTTCGATGGACTCGTTGCCGTGGCCGTTGTCCGATCAGGTCTTGCGAGAGGTCGTGACGGCTGGTGTACTGGTGATCGCCGTGGCGTTCGGTGCGCGGGTGGTGACCCTCTTCCTCGATCGCATCGTTCTACGCTTCACCGGGAGAACCAGGACTGCTCTGGATGACCTCATCATCCAAGCTGTGCGCACACCGGTGTTCGTCCTCGTCGTGCTTCTGGGCGTGCGGGCGGCGCTCGCCGAGCTGACCTTTCTTGACGACGCGTGGGCGCACGCCTTCGAGGGGTTCCTCTTCGTCGGGTTCGTCTTCGTGGGCTACGTGCTCCTCTATCGACTTGTCGGGGTGATAGTAGCCTGGTACACCAAGAACCTGACCGTCGAAGACACCATCGACACCCAGTTGGTGGTGTTCTTACGGCGAGTCATCCAGCTTGTGGTTCTCTCGATAGCGCTGGTCATGATCCTCGATCACTTCGGTCTCGACATCAGCGCTCTGGTGGCCACGCTGGGCGTCAGTTCCCTCGCCTTCGCCTTGGCGGCCCAGGCGTTCTTGCAGGACACGATCGCCGGGTTCCTGATCATCGTGGACCATCCTTTCAGTGTGGGGGATCGGATTCAGCTTCCGCAGGCGGTGATGGGAGAATACGGCGACTGGGGGGATGTGGCGGAGATTGGCGTGCGTAGCACTCGTATCCGCTCTGTGGATGGGGTCCTGCTCACCGTGCCCAACTCCAAGTTGATCAACGATGTGGTGGTCAACTTCAGTCACAGCGAGAGCCCGAATCTTCGGGTGCGGGTACGAGTAGCTGTGGAACCAGATTTGGAGAACGTGCGGAGAGCGGTGCAGGAGATCGAAGCCATCGCGACTGAGGACCCGGACATCTCACCCGAGCCGAGGGCGCCGGAGGTGGTGATTCGGGAGATCGAGGAGTACGATGTCCTCGTCGAGCTGCGCTTCTATGTGGACGACGCTCGAAAGATGAGACGGACAAAGTCACGCGTGGCTGAGCGTATCCTGGGACGCTTCGAAGAGAAGGGCGTCAGACTGGCCATGCCGACACAGGTGGTGCAACTGGTGCAGGGATCCTCTTAGGTGAGAACTGGGCCACATGGCATTCAACGTTCGTAGAGTGCTCTTGGGAGATCCGCTTCCCACTGCGCATGAGGCGCATCATCGCCTGGCCAAGGTGCAGGCGCTGGCTGTCTTCTCCTCCGACGCGCTGTCGTCCGTGGCCTACGCCACCGAGGAGATATTGCTCGTGCTAGTGCTGGCCGGCACGGGAGCTCTCCAACTCTCGCTACCCATCGCCCTGGCCATCGCTGGGTTGCTGGCCATTGTGGGCAGTTCGTACTACCAGACCATACACGGGTACCCATCGGGCGGTGGCGCCTATATCGTGGCCTATGACAACCTCGGCGTCTGGCCGGGGCTGATAGCTGCCGCAGCTCTCCTTATCGACTACGTATTGACTGTGGCCGTGAGCGTCACGGCTGGCGTGGCAGCCATCACCTCCGCGGTTCCCTCGCTATACGCTTGTCGCGTCGAGCTATGCTTGCTGGCTATCGCCTTCGTCGCCTGGGCCAACCTTCGGGGACTGCGCGAGTCCGGGACCCTCTTCTCCGTCCCCCCCTATGGGTTCGTGACCATCTTCCTTGCTCTGATCGTGGTGGGTCTTGCCAGGCTCGTGACTGGAAGCCTCGCGCCTGCCTCGGCCCAAGCGATACCGGGCGTGGAGGTTGGTGTGCAGAGCCTGACCCTATTCCTGGTGCTGCGAGCGTTTGCGGCGGGCTGCACGGCTCTGACAGGCATCGAGGCCATCAGCAACGGCATCCGGACCTTCCAGAAGCCCGAGGCCGACAATGCCGGCAAGACCCTCATCGCCATGGTAGTCTTGTTGGCGACCATGTTCCTGGGTATCACCGTGCTGACGCGGCTGCTGGGTGTGGCGCCCCTCGAACATGAGACGGTCGTGTCTCAGGTAGGGAGGCAGGTCTTCGGCACAGGCCCTCTCTATCTCGCCTTGCAGGCGGGCACGGCCGCCATTCTCATTCTGGCGGCCAACACGTCCTTCGCAGGCTTTCCGCGTTTGTCTTCGATCTTGGCGCGTGATAGATACCTGCCCCGTCAACTGGCCAACCTGGGGGACCGGTTGGTGTTCAACAACGGCATCATGGGCCTGGCCTTGCTGGCTTCCGCGCTGGTGGTCCTTTTCGGAGGCCAGACGCACCGGCTGATCCCGCTGTACGCGGTGGGTGTCTTCCTGGCCTTCACACTGTGCCAGTCCGGTATGGTGCGGCACTGGTACAGGGAGAAGGGGAAGGGGTGGCGGTTGAAGTCGGCTGTGAACGGCATGGGTGCGATGGCGACCGGTGTGGTGCTGATCGTGATCGTAGGCAGCAAGTTGGTCCACGGCGCCTGGATCGTCATTCTGCTGGTCCCCGTCTGCCTATGGTTCTTCCACTCCATCAGGAGTCACTACGCTGCTGTGGCAGAGCAGTTGTCGTTGGAAGGGCTGAAGCCGGAGAAGTGGGTCGGTCTGGCTTCGCGCCGGCGGCACAAGGTGGTGGTTCCAGTGTCAGGCATACACAGAGGGACGTTGCCCGCCCTGCGTTTTGCCCGGTCGCTCTCTAAGGACGTGACAGCGGTGGCGGTGGACGTAGAGCCAGAGGTCACTGCCGCGGTCCGCGAGAAGTGGGCAGCCTGGGGACACGATGTTCCGCTTGTGGTCCTGGATTCGCCCTATCGATCAACGCTTGGCCCGCTGCTCGAGTACCTGGCGGAGTCGGACCAGCGGAAACCCAACCGTGGACTGGCCGTTGTGGTGCTGCCGGAGTTTGTAACCGCCACCCGCTGGCACAGTCTGCTCCACAATCAGACCGCCCAATTGCTCAAGCGGGTTCTGGTATATCGGCGAGGGCACACGGCCAAGGACCGGGTGATCATCGACGTGCCCTACCACCTGCGTCGCTGACATCGTCTGGCGACGGGCAAGCCTGCTTTGTGAGGGGAAGCACCAGCCGGCGGATCGCTTGTCCGGGGTGCCCGAAGGCTTCTCTGTCAGAGTTCGTGAACACACCTCTCGTTGCTAGCTTGGCTCACGCGAACTCTGTACCGTGGTCGGGCGCTAGGCAGGGTGGAACACAGCAGCTCACCTCATGCGGGCTTCGACCGTACGACAGGAGGGAAGGACAAGAAGTGGCAGACATGATCATTCCTGCGATACCACTTTGGGACATCGTGTTGCGCACGGCCGGTGTTTACGTGGCGATCCTTCTTGGACTACGGCTTGCTGGAAAGCGTGAGATCGGGCAAATGACGGTGTTCGATCTGGTGGTGCTGCTTCTGCTAGCCAATGCTGTGCAGAATGCCATGGTCGGTCCGGACACGTCCCTGGGCGGCGGGCTGCTAGCAGCCATTGTGTTGCTGGTGCTCAACGCCCTGGTGGCCCGGCTGCGTCTGCGCTGGCCTGTGCTTCGCCGCGTCGTCGAAGGTTCACCAACATTGCTGGTGCTGCATGGGGAGGTGCTCACCGATCACATGAAGCGCGAGCGGTTGGATGAGGAGACCCTGGAGGCGGCCTTGCGCGAACACGGTGTTGGCGATCTGAGTGACGTTGAGATGGCTGTTCTGGAGATCGATGGCTCCATCAGCGTCGTGCCTGTCGGCGGGACGACGAAACACGTGAAGCGGCCTCCGCTGAAGTACTTGCGGCATCAGTGACGTAGGCTGAGGAATGGGTTGGCGGGGCGCACATGCGTGACAATCTGGTAGATACAAGTGAGTATTGGAGCCAGCCCTCCGACAAGCTCCTCGACGCACTAGAGACTTCGCCTGACGGGCTCAGCGCGACGGATGCGAGCAGCCGGCTGAGCGAATACGGGCCGAATACTCTGAAAGATCGCAAGAGGGCCACTGCGCTCCGCCTCTTCTTGAACCAGTTCAAGAGCCCCATCGTACTCATTCTCCTCTTTGCCACCGGCGTGTCGGCCATCGTCAAGGACTGGGTAGATGCCCTGATCATCCTCGCCATCGTCCTGGGAAGCGCTGTGTTGAGTTTCGTGCAGGAACACAGGGCCAGCAACGCTGCGGAGAAGCTGCGGGCCCAGGTCAGAGTGAGGGCTGTCACCTTGCGAGACGGTCAGCCCCAACCCATCCCAGCGGACGAGGTGGTGCCCGGTGACGTGGTCCTGCTATCTGCCGGCAGCTTGATTCCGGCGGACGGCGTGTTGTTGGAGGCCAGAGACTTCTACGTAAGCGAGGCCGTGCTCACTGGCGAGGCCTTTCCGGTAGAGAAGAAACCAGGGCAGGTCCCTCGAGAAGCCAGCCTCCCAGAGCGCACCAATTGTGTGTTCATGGGCACAAACGTGCGCAGTGGCAGCGCTCGTGCGGTGATCGTGGAGACTGGTGGGCACACAGCGTTTGGACAGATTGCTGAACGCCTGACCTTGCGTGCGCCGGAGACCGAGTTTGAGCGGGGGGTCCGCCAGTTCGGATACCTGCTTTCCGAGGTGATGCTTCTGTTAGTGCTGATTATCTTCGCCGTCAATGTGTACTTCCACGAGCCGATTCTCGACTCGTTGCTCTTCTCTGTCGCCCTGGCCGTAGGACTGACGCCGCAACTGCTCCCGGCCATTGTCAGCATCAACCTGTCGAAGGGTGCCCAGGCGATGGCGAACGACGGCGTGATCGTACGCCGCTTGGTTTCCCTTGAGAACTTCGGCAGCATGGATGTGCTTTGTACTGACAAGACAGGCACGCTGACGGAGGGAGTGGTCCGACTGGACGGAGCGCTGGACCCGCAAGGGATGGCGTCGGAAGAGGTCTCTCGATGTGCTTACCTGAATGCGCATTTCCAGACTGGCTTGGCCAACCCCCTGGACGAGGCTATCGTGGGTCAGGCTCCGTCTGACATCGCTGGCGTCAGGAAGCTGGACGAGATCCCCTACGATTTCGTGCGCAAGCGTCTGAGCGTTGTGGTTGAAGATGAAAGGGGGCCGTTGCTCATCACCAAGGGGGCGGTGGACAATGTCCTCGGCGTGTGCGTGGAGGTGGGCGATGGGGAAGCTTCTGTGCCCTTGAACGGGTCAGTGCGGTCGGGAATAGAGCAGCGATTCGCTGATTGGAGTGTGCAGGGCTTCAGGGTTCTCGGAGTGGCGACGAAGAGGGTGGCGCGCCAGCCTGGCTACGATCGCGAGGATGAGCAAGGACTGACCTTCATTGGATACCTGCTCTTCCTCGACCCTCCGAAGGCGGGGGCGAGGGAGGCCATAGCAGACCTAGCCACCCTCGGCGTACAACTCAAGATCATCAGCGGCGACAACAAGCTGGTAGCGCAGCACACCGCGCAGGGCATGGGTTTGGAAGTCACAGGGATGCTCACCGGGCGCGAGTTGAACGACCTCAGAGATGAGGCGCTATGGCACGCGGTCGGGCGTGCCAATCTTTTCGCGGAGGTAGACCCCAATCAGAAGGAGCGTGTCATTCTGGCGTTGCAGAAGACGGGGCACGTGGTGGGGTACATGGGCGACGGGATTAACGATGCCCCTGCCATCCACGCTGCAGATGTGGGTATCTCTGTCGAGAAGGCTGTGGACGTCGCCAAAGAGGCTGCGGACTTCGTGTTGGTGGAGAGGAACCTGGCAGTGCTGCACCAGGGCATCGTGCTAGGGCGCACGACGTTCGCGAACACTCTCAAATACGTGTTCATTACAACCAGTGCCAACTTCGGCAACATGTTCAGTATGGCTGGGGCATCTCTCTTCCTGCCTTTCTTGCCTATGTTGCCCATGCAGATCTTGCTCATGAACTTCCTTACGGACTTCCCGGCGATGACCATTGCCGGTGACAGTGTGGATCGTGAATGGGTTGACAAGCCGCGGCGCTGGGACGTGGGGTTCATCCGGCAGTTCATGGTGACCTTCGGTGCTGTGAGCTCGCTCTTCGACTTCGCGACGTTTGCCGCCCTTCTGTTTGTCGTCCGCGCCTCCGTGGACCAGTTCAGAACGGGATGGTTTCTAGAGTCCGTCGTGACCGAACTGCTGATCTTGCTCGTAGTCCGAACGCAGCGCGCCTTCTTCAAGAGCAAGCCGGGCAAACCCCTACTCGTAGTTAGCCTGATGGTGGCTGTCTGCACTGCGATACTGCCGTACTCGCCCCTCAGGGGAGTTCTAGGGTTCGCTCCTTTGCCACCGTCGACGCTGGCGCTACTGGGGCTGATCACGGTATGCTACGTGGCCGGATCGGAGTTGGTGAAGAGAGCGTTCTACGAGCACGTACGGCCCTAGGATTGACTGGCAGCGTCGAGGATCCGTGCCGAGGGCAAAAACCCTGAGCGCGGATGGGGGTGGTCGCTAGAGGGCGGTGTGACCGCGCGAAGGACAGCCAGGAGCTTCGGCAGGTTTGATGGTGGTTCCTACTCGCAGCATAGCCGGAAGTCGGTAAGGAGGAGTAGTCACTCAGATGTTCGCGCTTCGGACGAAGGCGGACGAGAGCCGATTCAGCGGCAGGGGTGGAGTATCATGCCGGGCGCAGACTGGCGCGAGGGCCAGCCTGCTGTGATGGGCGTGCACACTCGTAGGGTGAGAAAGGAGGGAGATTCGCCATGAGGCTTCCAGACCTTGTCGTCGCTTTGTGGCCTCAGGTTCTGTCCAACGTTGACAAGATCCTCTTCTCGGTGATCGCTGTGGTCGTGGGATATGCCCTCTATCGGGTAGTCGCGCGGGAGATCAAGAGCCTCAGGGAGCAGAGGAGGCTAGAGGAGCACGTCGCGTATACGTTGACGAGGGTCACGCAATGGGTCATGGCCCTAGCGGTCCTGTCCGCTGTTCTGACCCATTTCGGCATCACGGTGGCCATGATCTCTGGACTCTTGACTCTTTTGGGCGGCACGATCATCGGCTTCGCTGCCGTCAATACGATAGGGAACGCCATAGCCGGACTCATCGTGATGACCAGTAGGCCCTTTCGAGTTGGGGACCGCATATACTTCAACGGCCAATTCGCGGACGTTGAGGCCATCGAGTTGATCTACACTAAGATGGTCACTCTCGACAACGTTTTGGTCTCCGTTCCCAACCAGGAGTTGCTCAAGGACGAGATCGACAACTTCGGAGAACGCAGGGTGATCAGAAGACATGTGAGCGTGACCCCTGGGTTTGAGTACGAAAGCGAGGATGTGGAAAGGGCGTTGCTGGAAGCCGCCAGACAGGTGCCCAGGGTGCTGGACAAACCCGAACCGTACGTGTGGATTACGGACATCCAGAGTTACGCCGTCGAATACACGCTGTACGCATTCATCGATGATACGAAGGCGCTGCGGGCGATAGACGCCGAGTTGCACAGAGGCGTGCTCAATGCCTGCAAGGATCGTGGTATCGATATCAGCACGCCGCTGCTGCTGAGACAGGTGGGGGCGTAAGGCGGTTGGTCGTGACCGTAGCCGAGTGTTGTGAGGTGAATGCAAGATGCAGAAGGTGATCAGGAGGAGGTCGGAGAAGGCGGGTCTTCCGCCCGGAACACTCGTTCACGTGGGCGAGCCAGGGAGGGAGGAGCCAAAGATCTCCATCATGGTCTATGACACCATGCGTCTTGAGGAGGAATACGTAGATACAGCGGGCGAGGCCTTCCCTCTTCAGGAAACTCCAGCCGTGACCTGGATCAACGTGGACGGCATACACGACATAGACATTGTGGAGGAGCTGGGAGCTAGGCTGGGTCTGCATCCCCTCGTGCTGGAGGACATCCTGAACCCCGATCAGCGCCCCAAGATGGAAGACCTCGGCGATTACCTGTACGTCGTGTTGAAGATGGTGGATTGGGACGACGAGCGGGGCGAGATCACGATGGAGCAGATGAGCGTGCTGGTGGGTGCCAACTACGTCGTCTCGCTTCAGGAGCGGCCTGGGGGGGACGTACTGGACCCCATTCGAGTGAGAATCAGGGAGGGCAAGGGGACCATCAGGGGTGAGGGGCCGGACTATCTTGCCTATTGCATTCTGGACGGGGTGGTGGACAGATACTTTGGCGTGCTGGAGGGTCTGGGAGAGAAGGTGGAGGACCTGGAGGAAGAGTTGGTCTCCAGCCCCTTGCCAGAAACGCTCCAGGGGCTACACGTCTTGAAGAGGGAAATGATCCACATGCGCAAGGCGGTCTGGCCCCTGAGAGAGGTGGTCGCGGCGCTGGAGAGGAGCGGATCTCCCTTGATCGAGGAGTCAACGGTTCCCTACTTGAGGGATGTCTACGATCACACCATCCAGGTCATGGATGCGGTGGAGACTGTGCGGGACATGCTCTCGGGAATGCTGGACATCTACCTCTCCAGCATCAGCAACAGAATGAACGAAGTGATGAAGGTGTTGACCATCTTCGCCTCCATCTTCATTCCCCTGACCTTCATCGCGGGTGTGTACGGCATGAACTTCCAGTACATGCCCGAATTGGCGTGGCGCTGGAGCTATCCTGTAGTGTGGTTGGTGATGTTGGGTGTAGGGATAGCTCTGCTCTGGTACTTCAGAAGGAAACGTTGGCTCTGATTCTCTGGCAGCCTGGCTATAGCATCCTGACCTGAGCCTTTTCGGTGGACTTCACCGCCAGGCCGCTAATGGCTACTTGGCGGTCAACCAAGGAGAATGGTCGGCGGGGCAGTCAGGAACGACTAGAGCGAATCGCCGGGCGGAGGGCCTGCTACCGCTTCCGGCATCAGACGGGCCAGAGGTGAGCCAAGCAGCAGGATCAGAGCACTCAGCGTGAAGGCCGTTCGCAACCCGAAGATGTCACCGAGGGCGCCCATCACCACCGCTGATCCTGATTCTAGCATGAAGCTAATGGCCAGGAGCATTCCATTGGCCATCGCTCGGTTGTTTGGGCAATTTTCTTGCACGAGGGCCATGAAGACCGTGCGCGTGGCCGGTCCGGTGATCCCCAAGAGCATGAGGATCGGTAACCGCACCCAACCGTCGGCGCCAAGGAAGACGAGCATCAGAACAGCGGCGGAGATCATCGATGCGAAGATCACCACCCGCCTCCCCAGCCGATCGCTTATCGCACCTCCCATCAGAGCTCCGATCCATCCCACTCCCGTCTGCGCGGTGAGGGAGATGCCAGCAAACCACAGGCTCTCTCCTTCCTGAGTGAGAAAGGTAGGCAGGAAGGTCATCCGGGCGGACGTGAGTAAGGCCAGCACTGTGATGATGGCCACCATGGGAGCCATGAGTGGTCTGAGGGTTTGGAATCCTTCCCGGAGGGAGACTGTGCGCTGCGCTGCTGGCGATAGAGTCGAGATAGCCCGCAGGCGCACGAAGAGAAGGGCCGAGGCAGCCCATCCGCCGACCATGAGCCAGGGTGTGGCCTCCAGACCTAGATGACTGATCACTGCCACGATGATCACCGGTCCCACGGCGAAGCCGATGCTTCCGCCGACCATCCACAGGCCCATCCCCCAACCCAGCTTCGGTCCAGAGACACGTCCGGCCACCGCAGGTGCCACAGCGTGTAGTGCGGCGGAACCAAGGCCGCCGGCCAGGGCTAGCATGATGAGCACAGCGTAGTTTGGTGCAATCCCCAGCAAGCTCATCATGGTTGCGGTTATCGCGGGTGCCAGAATGATGAGCCATTTGAGGTTGACCCGATCGCCCAGGTGGCCGATGAAGGGTTGAAGCAGGGCGGGGACAGTTCGCGCGAAGTCGAGAAGCCCGGCCTCTGTCATGGAGAGAGACAGCTTGTCGATCAGTGATGGGAGCAGCGGTGCGACGAAGGAGGAGTAGGTGTCGTGTACACCATGGGCAAAGGTGAAGGTGACCACGTATCCCGTCTCGAAATCGGCGGTGTGGGGCTGCTGCGGGGGTGATTCCTCTCCGGTGCCTACTCCAGCTTTCGTCGGGTCCTTCGTGCTGCGTGAGGCGCTATGGACGGACTCAGTCATAACTATCCCAGCCGTGAGGGTATTGATCGTGTGGTGGTTTATGTGAAGGGCACTCGCCAGGTGCAGAGATGCCCCCTGCTTTGGGAAGTGGAAGAACCAGCGGCAGGCTGAGCAGCATGAGGACGGTGCTGGCCGCAATGGTGGAGGCTAGAGAAAAAGGGTCGCCCAAGAGGCCCACGACCAGAGATGCGACCGATTCGGAGGTGAAGCCGAGGGCGTGATAGATACCGGTGGCAAAGGCACGATCGTCGGGAGCAGATTCCTGGACGAGTGTCAGGATGATGACGTTGGAGGGCAGGATGGCGAAGCCGAGCAAGATCAAAACCGGGACGAGCCCCCAGCCTGTGGTCGAGAGTAGGGCAGGGGTGAGTATGGGAGGGGCGAGGATGAACGCGCAGAGGACGCGGCGGCGGCCCCAGCGATCGCTCATCGAGCCCCCGACCAGGGAACCAACCAGGCCCGCCCCTGCGCTGATGGAGACAGACAGACCCGCAAACCACAGGGCGGGGCCCTGCTCGGTCAGGTACGTGGGCAGGAAGGTGAAAGTGGCCACGACTAGGAATGCGCGCATCAGGGTGATGCCGGCCATCGGCACCAGGATAGTCTTGATCGGGCGGAGTGCCTCGCGCCAGGAGTCGCCGTAGGCCACGTTGGGGGGCCGGGCGGGGGCCCGTCTAAGGTACGCAAATAGGGCGGCGGAAGCGCCCCAGCCGCCGATCATCAGCCAGGAAGTACCCTCCAGCGAGAGATAACTCAGGGCGACAACCACGATCAGCGGCCCCACGGCGAAAGCAAGGGCCCCTCCGACCATCCAGACTCCCATCCCGCGTCCCAGGCTACGTCCCGAAACGTGACCGGCCATGGCCGAGGCCACGGCGTGGAACGTGGCGGAGCCCAGGCCAGCCAACGTGACCAGGAGGGCCAGGACCAGGAGGCTGGGCGCGATGCCCAGCAAGCTCATCGCTGTAGACACGACGGCGGGACCGAGAATGACCATGTAGCGCAGATTCGTGCGATCAGCCAGGTAACCGATCATGGGCTGAAGCAAAGAGGGCGACGAGCTGAGAAAGGCGATCAGACCGGCCTGAGTCTTGGACATGGAGAGTTTCTGCATGAGTGCTGGGAGCAGCGGGGGCAGGAAGCCGGCGTACGTGTCGTTGACGGCGTGGGCGAGTCCCAGACCGGTCAGGGATCTAGCGTCGAACTCATTGACGGTGGACGCCGGCCCAGTCGCTGAGGGGTTCGGCTGGTAGCAGACTGTTGTATGTTGGCTTGTGGTCATGCTAGCGTTTTGCTGTCGGTCGGTGTGTACTCGCTCAAGTCGAGGACGGGCCTTGCGGCAGAGTCTGGGGGCCCTGCGGGAGCAGGAGGATCAGCGGAAGCGACGCGGCGAGGACGAGGGCAGCTACCGCGAAGGCCAGACTCAGGCTGAAGAAGTCCGCCAGGACACCGAGGATGACCGCTCCCAGGGACTCCGAGATAAAGGTCACGGAGAGTAGCATACCGGTGGCAAGCGCCCTATTGTCGGGACAACACTCCTGCATCAGGGCTAGAAGGACCACGTAGGTGGCGGGCATGACGATGCCCAGACCGATGAGGACCGGAACCTGGGGCCAGCCAGGGAGTGCGACAAGCGCCAGGAGTAGGAGTGGTGCTACAAGGGTGGTGACGGAAGCGATGGAGCGTCGGCCCAGGTGGTCGGAGGCCGAACCGGCAAGAAGAGCACCGGCCGCCGATGCCGCTTGGACCAGAGACAAGGAGATGCCCGCCAGCCAGAGGTCAACGCCTTGGGTGGTCAATAGAGTGGGCAGGAAGGTGAGGGTTGCCGAGAAAGCCATGGCACGTGCCATGACGATGCCCGCCACCGGCACCAGAAGCGGCCGCATGCCCTCCATTCCGTGGCGCCAGGAGCGAGTTGCAGATGGGGCGGTAGGCATCAAGGGTACGCCCCTCAGTCGCGTGTACAGGAAAGCCGAACCTACCCATCCACCAATCATCAACCATGGCGTGCTTCGAGGCGTCGCGAAGTTGATGGCGGTGGCCACGAGGATGGGGCCAATAGCATAGCCCAGATAGCCTCCCACGGTCCAGAGCCCGAGCCCCCTTCCCAGACGTCCGCCAGACAGTCGTCCGGCCATGGCTGGCGCCGCCGCGTGGAAGGTGGCCGACGTGAGCCCGGCAATGGTCACCAGGAGCGCCACCACTGCGTAGCGAGGCGCCACACCGAGCAGGCTCATCGCTGTTGCGGCCAGCGCGGGCATGAGGACGACGAAGTACCGCAGACTCGCTCGATCGGCCAAGTGGCCGATGAGGGGCTGGAGGAGAGATGGCGAGGATTGCATGAAGGCCAGGAGCCCCGCCTGCGTGTTGGACAGAGCCATGCGGGCAATCAAGACGGGCAAGAAAGGAGGGAGGAAGCTGGTGTACACGTCATTGAGAGCGTGTGCGAGACTGACGGTGAGTACGTTGCCGGTCTGGAACTCCTCTCCGCCAGGACTCTGATGGCTGTTGACATCAACGCTATCGTGCGGCACGGTAACCTCTGATCATTGGTGGGTCTTGCTGGCGTCGTCGGGTGGCAGCTCTTGCCGCCCTCCTGATGCCTGCCCTCGAGGTAGCATAGCCACGAGCGGGAGGCCCAGCAGGGGAACGATGGCGCTGGCGGCGAAGGCTAGGCGCAGGCTGAAGAGGTCGCCCAGTATTCCGAGGGCCACGACAGCCAGGGACCGAATCACGAAGCTCAGGGCCATGTACAGGCCATTGGCAAACGCGCGATTGTCGGGAGAACTCTCCTGCACCAAAGCCATAATCACGGGAGCGACGGATAGCGAGGTGAAGCCTAGGATCAGCAGGAGAGGGACCCGTATCCAGGTTTCCACGACCAGGAAGGCGAGCATGAACAGGGGTGTGCTGAGCATGGCGACGAATAGGACTAGGCGTCGGCCCAGACGATCGCTCAGGGAGCCGCCGACCAGCGCGCCGACCACCCCTGCTGCCTCCAAGAGGGTCAAGGACATGCCGGCGAACCATAGGCTCGCGCCCTCTTCGGTGAGAAAGATGGGGAGGTAGGTGGTCAGTGCCGCGAGCATGAAGACGCGCGCCGTCGTGATGCCCACCAGCGGAGCGAGAAGCGGCCTGATTGCGCGAAGCCCTTGTCGAAAGGAGGGCACCTCATGACTCTGGGACGAGCCACCAGGGACATCCCTGAGCAGCACGTAGAGCAGAAGCGAAGCAGCGAGACCGAAGACCATGAGCCAGGTCGTCCCTTCCAGAGTCACGAAGTTCAGGGCGGTGACGATGACGAGGGGACCGATCGTGCGGCCAAGTTCGCCGCCCACCATCCACAGACCCATGCCTCGCCCCAAGCTGCGTCCAGAAAGGCGGCCGGCCATAACCGGTGCCACGGCGTGGAAGGCAGCCGAACTGAAGCCCACTGCTGTGAGCAAGAGGGCGAGCACTGCGTATCCCGGTGCCAGGCCCAAGAGACTCATGATCACCGCCGTGACCGCAGGCGCGACAATCACGAAGTAGCGGAGGCTGACCCGATCGGCGAGGTGGCCGATATAGGGCTGAAGTACGGATGGGGCCTGCATGAACACCGTCAGGGCGCCGGCCTCGGTCTTGGAGAGGGCGAGCCTGGAGATGAACTCGGGCAGGAGCGGAGGCAGGAATGCAGTGTAGGTGTCGTGGACGGCGTGAGCAGCGCTGATGGTGAGGACGCGCCCGGTCTGAAATGGTCCTTGGTCAGCTCTGGCTCTGCGCGAGCCTCCTTGGTCGGAAGAACGTGACGTGGTAATGATGACCTCGTCTTGGATTGGGACCCGGTAGACTGCGGCAAGACCGCTCACTGTAGGGAGTGGCTCGTGGTCCGGTTGACTGTTGCGGATTATACCACACGTGCTTGGGGCGAGCTACAAGCTGGGTCTCCGGGGCGGTGAGGCGACGGTGTTCAGCGGTCGAGGGTGCAGTTGGCTGTGCGGCTAGCTGATGTCGCCGGTGACGTAGGCTCGGGTTCTCTCGTCCTGCGGAGAGCTGAAGACTTCCTCGGCGGGGCCGTGTTCCACCAGTTCGCCGAGGTAGAGGAACAGGACGTAGTCGCCGATCCTGCGGGCTTGCCGCAGGATGTGGGTGACGACCACGAGAGTGTATTTCTGCTTGAGGAACGCGAACTGCTGCTCGATAAGCTGGGCCGACATGGGGTCAAGAGCCGACGTAGGCTCATCGGCAAGGATGGCCTCTGGCTCGACCGCCAGTGCCCGGGCCAGGGCGAGTCGCTGTTGCTGGCCCACGGAAAGGCCTGCCGCCGGATCGTGGAGCCTGTCCTTGACTTCCTGCCACAGTCCTGCCAGACGAAGGTAGCACTCCACTAGAAGATCCATGGCATCGCTTTTCTTGGCGCGAGCGCCCACTCTGGCGATCTCTGGAGAGAGCTGCTCCAGGTCTGGGGATTCCTTGATCTCCTCGATTTGCCGCAGGATATGCTGCTGCTTCATGCGGTGGATGCGGGGTCCATAGGCGATGTTGTCGTAGATGGACATGGGCAGTGGATACGGCTTCTGCGACAGGAAGCCCACCTTCTTCCTCAGAGACAGGACATCGGCCCTAGGGTCGTAGATGTTGTGGCCGTCGATCAGCACTTGGCCCGTCACTGTGACCTCCTCGTTGAGGTCCACGAGGCGGTTGAGGCTTTTCAACAGGGTAGTCTTGCCGCAGCCCGAGGGACCGATGATGGCGGTGATCTGTCCGTCGGGGATGTCCACGGTGACGTCCTGGAGGGCGGCGTGTCGTCCGTACGAGATGTTGAGATTGCGCAGGCTGATGTGGGGCATGTGGCGCTCCTACCTTATGATGTGCCTGCCAAAGCGGCGGGTCAGGAGACGGGCCGCGAGGCTTCCAAGCAGAACGATGATGAGCAGTATGAGAGCTGACGCGTAAGCCCGCTGTTGCACCTCGGGAAAGGGGGTAGCTAGCTGAAAGAAAACGGCCAGCGGCAGTGATGCGGCGGGGTCGAGCAGAGAGCGTGGGATGTAATCGGTGTACCCGGCTGTGAACAGGATGGAGGCTGCGTCGCCGATGCCCCGTCCAAAGGCCAGGACGAAGGCGGTGATGATGCCTGGAAGCGCCTGCCTCAGGACCACCGCCATGGTTGTTTCGAGCCGCGTGGTGCCCATCGCGTAGGAGGTCTCTTTCAGTTCTCGGGGCACCATTCTCACTGCTTCCTCCATGGCCCTGGCCATGACGGGGAACATGACCAGAGAGAGGGCGATGATGCCGCCGAGCAGGGATGCGCTGAGGCCAAAATAGCGCATGATGACGAAGCCAAAGGCCCCGTAGACGATGGAGGGCGTGCCCCACAAAGCGTCGAGGCACAGCCTGGTGACTGTGGCCAGCCGCTTGCCGGTGTACTCCTTCTGGAGCACGATAGCCGTCGGCAGGCTCAGCAAGATGGCCAGAGCAGACCCTCCAAGTGCCAGGTAGAGCGAGCCTACTATGGCGTTGGCTATGCCTCCCTCTTTGCCGAGGTAGTAGCCACCCTTGGGAGTCTCGAAGATCATGGAGAGGCTAAGGGATGACGCTCCCCTGACGACGACAACGCCGATGATGGCCGCCAGAACTGTGAGGACCAGGCCCAATGAGGCGAGCATCAAGCCCTTGAATACGGTTTCTTCCAGTCTTCTGGCGTCCACGGGGATCATGACCTCCTCTCAACCTGCTGGAGGACCAGGTGCGCCGCTAGAGTGAAGCCGGCCACCACCAGGAGGAGTATGAGGGCGGCCAGCATGAGCGCAGAGTCATACATGGGTATGGACATCATCTCGCCGTAGTTGTTGGCGATCAATGCGGGCAACGGATACGCCGCGTCGAAGAGCGAGGTGGGAACTTGCGGCACGTTGCCGACGACCATGAGCACGGCCATGGTCTCGCCGAAGGCGCGAGCGAAGCCCAGCACGATGGCGGCCATGATCCCTCGAAGGGCGCCTCTTAGCACGACGTATTTGACCGTCTCCCATCTCGTGGCGCCCAGCGCGAGGGAGGCCTCGGTGGCCTCCGCAGGCACCGATTGGAGCACGTCCGTCGATACGGAGATGATGATGGGGAAAACCATGATGGCCAGGATAATGCCCCCCGACAGGAGGCTGTAGCCAGTCGTAGGGCTGCCCAGGGCGTGGCCGATGGTCCTCACCAGGGGCACGATGACGATGACACCCCAGAAGCCGTAGATCACCGAAGGGATGCCCGCCAGGAGATCGACGATGGGACGGACGACCTCGCGCGTCCGCCGGTGCGCATACTCCGACAAATAGATGGAGCTGAGTAGACACACCGGCACAGCTAGAATCATGGCGATGGCGGTCGCCGCCAGCGTACCGATGATGAAGGGATAGAAGCCGAACTCCCCCCTCATAGGGTGCCAGGATGAGGAGAGCAAGAGGTTCAGGATCGATTCCCTGCTGAGGATGGGCCGGGCCTTCATCAACAACCCAAGGGCCAGAAACAGGAGCAGGGAGTTCACCAGCGCCAGAGTGAGGCGCATGGACTTGGTGGCCAGAGAGTCCTTGATTCGTCGCCACTGCATGGGGAACGTGCCTTCAGTATCTAGATGTCAGTTGTATGGCCGTAGCTGGCTGCGCCGTCAGCCACCAACCATCGCCAGGGCATCTTCGATCTGGTCTTCCGACAGACTTATGTAGCCGACTTCTCCAATGTACTGCTGCCCGTCAGTCAGAATCCAGCGCACGAATTCCGCAGTGAGACCCTTGAACTCGGTCTGGGTGACAAGGTACAGGTCCCTTGCTGGAGGCGATGGGTACACCCCAGCCAAAATCGCCTCGAGCGCTTTGTCCTTGGTTGACAAGTTCTCTTCGGGATCGAGCTGACCGTTCTCATTGACGTCGATGGGCACAACCACCAGTCCTTCTACGGGTAGGCCGGTGGTAAGGTCATAGGCGTAGTTGAGGTTGTTGAAGCCAATGCCGAGAGGGTCCGTCTTGACCGCTTCCGCGAGGCCGGGATCGCCGTAAACGGCGATGTTCTTCAGATCCTCTTGCTCGCCGCCGAGATAGGCAGCCCAGGTGTCGGCAGCACCGCAAGCATCAGACCTGGTATAGACGTTGATCAGATCGGTCGAATCGGTGCCGGCGATCTCCCCCCACGTAAGGGCCTCGCCGTTGATCCACAGGTCCACCAGAGCCTGCCTCTGGACTCCCTTCTTGGATAGGGGTTCCCAGGAGGGGTTGGTGGAGTTCATGGTGGGGAAGACTGCGTCCTTGACCACCGGCACGAAATAGGCGCCTTGTTCGATCTCCTCGGGCCTGACCTCGCGAGAGACCATGCCGATGTCGACTATGCTGGCTAGGGCGTCGGCCATACCCTTGCCGGCTCCCCCAGCGGAGATGTCTAGCCTGACTTTGGGGTGTATGGTCTGGAACTCCTCAGCCCATTTCACCATCATGGGGTAGAGTGCCCAAGCGCCGGACACCTTGATTTTGCCTTCAAGCTCGGCGGCGCCGATTGCGGGCTCGCTCGTCGGCCCGCCAGGCGCACAGGCTGGGACGAGCGAGGCCGTCACGAGAACGATGGCGAGACTCAAGATCAGAGATCTGCGAGGACTGCAAGTAGCTAACATGCTCTTTGGTGCCTCCTGGGCGGGTTGTATGTCTCGACGCTGACCATTTGGAGACCACACCCAGCACTGAGTGGTCGGGGATACGCCGTTGTGCCCAGTGGCCGGCCAGCGCTCTCCGAGTGCCGTTGGGATCTTGCTCTACAGGAGCCCCGTGCCGGTTGCGCAGCCGTTGCGAATTGAAGTGCCGGTTGCTCGTTTGTGGGTCCTTGTGCGGCCCTGGTTCAGTTTACAGTATCATGGGCCACTTTGGAAGGGCCAGACTGCGGGTTCTACCGGGGTCGAAACGGGCATTTCTGCCTGCTGTGAGATAGGCATATTGGCGCGTCGTATGTTGGGGTCGGGTGATGGTGTTGCGTGGGGGTGCACTGCGTTCCGGTCACGAGACGGGAGGAGAATGGGAGACTGGACAGCAGAGGGAGAGGATGGAGGCCAGTGGGCACCGGCTCGTGCGCTCTTGTTTCAGTGAGCTTGGCGGTCGACGGGACTTGGTGGCGACAACGGTACGGGAAGCAAAGGGGGGCGGCCCGTCGGACCGCCCCCTTCGAGCACATGCTCGGCGCCTGCTGGTACCTGACCCTATGGTGTGGAGTCAGGCCCCGGGAAAGCCTTGAGCACCAGAGGGTCGTAGTGGCAGATCGGATCGTTGACCGCTATGTCGGTGTTGTTCTCGTCACAGGGATCGACGTCCATCTCCGGGTGTGCCAGGTTCTGCGGCGCGATGACCTCGACAGTGTTGGTGAAGGGACCGCACGGCCACCAGTCCAGCGTGCCGCTTACGGTGTAAATGGTCCACTCGCCCGCCGGGATGTCCGCCTGGGCGTACAGACCGATGTCCGGCCACGGGCAGGGCTCCACAGGGCAGGTCGGCGGCTCGCACGGGACGTCACACTCGCCGTCGTCGGAGGCACAGCAGGTCCACGTGGGATTGAGAACCTCCACCGGGACGGTGTCGGAGATGAACACGCCCTCCACGTCGCTAAGACCCAGGTTGGTGACAGTGATGGTGTAGGTGATGTCCATGCCCGGCAGAGAGATCTCCGGGTCCTGGGTCTTCTCCACCATCAAGTCCGCCCACCTGCTGACCGTGGTCCAGTTGGTGGCGAGGTTATTGCCGTTGTAGTCGTCGAAGACGTCACTGTAGACGCGGGCGTCGTTCTTCAGCAAGTCGATCCCCTCTGGGACGTCGGAAGGTATGCGTGCCGTGATATAGATGTGGTCCTCATCATCGTCCAGAATGGTGCCCAGGTTACACTCCAGCCGCCGGTTCTCGTCGCCCAACTCGCCCAGCTCCGTGGTGGCGCAGGAGCAGGAACCTCCGGCGTCCTTCAGGCACTCCACCTCAATGATGTCGAGGAAGGGTGATAGTCCCCAGTCCTCCACGACCACGTTCTCGGCCATGGAGGGTCCTTCGTTGTAGATGCTCAGAGTGTAGTACAGCAAACCGCCAGCCGCGACCTCATCTGGCCAGAGATCTGTCTCGCCTGCGCAGCCCACCAGGACCTCGCCCCAGGCCTCCTTGTCCATCTCCAAGTCGGCCACGGCCGTGATCTCGTGTTCGACGATGGCCTCGTTGTTGGAGGGGTCAGGGTCCAGGTCTGAAGCCACTACTCGTGCCACGTTGTTGATGTCCTGGCGCTCGGCGGCCTGCACGACCACGGTGAGCATCCATCGCCCTGCGCCCGGCTCGGGGCTCATCACGTCCAGGGTATCGGTGAGGCTGCACGTGAGATCCAGCGACTGAGTGAAGGATCCGGGCTCGGGGCTGCATAGGCCATCACGGTCCGAGGATACTGAAACCAGGTCGAAGGTGCCGCTAGACTTGAGGACGTCCTTCAGCACCACGTCGTGCGCGCACCCTGGACCCAGGTTGTCCACGATGACGGTGTAGGTCAGCTCTTCCCCGGCATAGACCTGGCCATCGGGCTTGCCGAACTTGGTCACTTTGAGGTCGGCCTTGCCCAGCACCAGGCTGGCCTCGGTATCCCAGTCGTTGTTGGGGTTGGGGTCCTCAGTGTCGCTGGAGACATCCACCCTGTTGCTGATCACGCCCAGCGTCTCGGGCTTCACCCGCGCCCAGATGGAGAAGGTGCTGGTCTCGCCCGGAGCGATGTCTCCCAGCGAGCACTCCGCCCCCACGGGTATGGAGATCTCAGTACAGCCGGCGGTGTCGATCTCGTACTCCACACCGGTATCGAAGGTGTCGGTGACCAGCACGTTGAAGGCGATGCCTGGCCCGTTGTTGGTCACGGAGACGTCATACTGGATCTGCTCGCCAGCGTAGACCTTGTAGGGGTCGGCTGTCTTCCTCACGGATAGGTCCGCCTCGTTGATCACGTAGTTGGAGCAGTAGAGGTCGTCCTCGAACCCCGTAAGCGAGACGTTCGAGTCGGCGTCCCAGTCGGTGATCTCGTTGGTCAACGGCCCTTCAGGGGCATCGGCGTTGACCAACACCCTGAGATACACCACCCGCGTCTCGGAGGGGGCCACGTCGCCCAGCAGGCAGTGCAGCCCCTGGCCGGGCCCACCGTGCATGGGTGGCAACTGAGGTGTGTAGAAGCACTCGCCGCCTGTGGACGGCAACATCTCGTAGGAGAGGAAAGTGACGTCGTCGGGCAGCAGGTCCCAGAGCTCGTAGTTGTGGGCCGTGGAGGGACCGTCGTTACGGACCAGGATGTCGTACTGGATCTCCTCGCCGGCCAGGACATCTTCCTCCCACCCGCAGCCCTTCTTCATGAACACGTTGGACCAGGTGGAGACGGGGACCATCTGGTAGTCGCGGTTGTTGCCGTTGTTTGGATCGTAGATGTCGCTGTTGACGACGGCGTCGTTCTCCAGAGTCCCCATGTAGTCAGGGTCGATATTGAGCCCCACGAAGACCACGGCGGAAGCACCGTCGCCTATGGTGCCCAGGTTACACGTCAATGGGGTGGAGCCTGGTTCTCCCGTCGTGCAGCTTCCCTGCGAGGGGTTCACGTTGAGCACCGTCACGCCTTCCGGCAGCATGTCCTCCAACACCACGTTCTCGGCAGTCGAAGGCCCACTATTGGTGACCTGGAGCCGGAAGCGCACGTTGTTGCCGGCATAGAAGGGCGGGAACGGCGGTGTGGCGATGGACTTGTCGAGGGAGAGGTCCGCGACGTCGCCCACGTGGATGGAGTCCTGGGCCTGGTTGTTGGACGTGTCTGGATCGGGTGTGTCGCTGATTACGTCCACCACGTTGTTCACGTCCTGAGTCTCATCGCCCTGGACCTCGATCTGGATGATCCAGCGGCCGGACATGTCCTCGTATCCCGCTGGCTCCAGGGGATCCTCCAACTGACAATCGACCGCATTCCCATCGATGGAGCAGGAGTCAGAGCGGTCGGGATCATCTAGAACCTGGACGATACTGAACTCATCTGAAGACACCATCTCGTCGTGCAAGGTCACGTTCCGCGCGTGAGACGGTCCCAGGTTGTCCACGAAGATGGTGTAGACGAAGGTCTCGCCGGCCTCCACCTGATCGTCGGGCTTGCTCATCTTGAGCACGGCGAGATCGGCCAGTTCCTCCACGAAGGTGGACTGGGTAACCGTGTTGTCGCCAGGGTCATTTTCGATTTCCTGGCTGCCGACCTGGGCGGTGTTGCTGATGACCAGGGTGGCATCGGCCTCGCCCACTACCGTGTCTGGGTCGACGCGGGTCTTGATCTCGAAGGAGTAGCTGTCTCCTCCCGCCAGGTCCGGCAAGGAGCACACCAGCCTGTTCGATACGTCGGGACCGACGCAGCTATCCGTGTTGTCGACGTACTCCACGTCCACAGGTAGGGTGTCTGTGACCGTGACCCCGGTCGCTGTCGCCTGGCCAGCGTTGCTGACCACGATCTCGTAGAACAGCTCCTGGCCCGCCATCACGGGATCCGGCGTATCTGTCTTCTCAATGACCAGATCTACTGTGGGCGCTCGGACCAGGGTGCGGGTGGTATCGGTGACCTCGTCATTCGCCGTGGCGGCGTTGTCGATGATCCCGGGCTCTGCATCGGGCGAGACCAGGACGGTGATCTCAAAGATGAAGGTCTCGCTTGGCCCCAGGGGTCCGATATCGCACTCCAAGACCTCGGGGGGACCGGTGTCGATCACCGCACAGCCGCCCGTGTCTGACTG
>CAZOBP010000030.1:0-22028 GCA_964577995.1 uncultured Anaerolineales bacterium | reverse complement strand
AGTAGCCATCGGCGCAGTAGAAGTGCAGCCAGCGAGCTTCCGGCTCCGGATCAGCGAACTGCATCAGCGTGTCGAGATCGAAACCCTCCCACTTCGCTCTTGCCGACCAGCACTCTACGCATTTCATGCGCCGGATGTCCGTCACGGAGGGCAAGGCCTGCACTTCGTCGAGGGAGAGAGTCTGGGGCCTCGCCACCAGTCCCTCCACGGACAACTGCCACTCGCTAGGATCGGGCGCGGGGAACGGGTTGAAGTAGCGAACGTAGAAACCGGGGGTGTTCTCGTTGCGCAGGATCTCGCCTGTGGACGCGCTGCCTGGTACTGTGGGGGTAAGTCGCTGAACGCCTGAGGGCGCGGTGCCGCACGCGGAGAGGGCCTGCGTCGCCACTACTCCAACGCCGCTTGCCGCCGCCAAGCGCAAGAACTCCCGCCTCGTCATCCTTCTCATCTGGGCTCACCTCCGGGGCCGGCAACGTCTCTTCAGTTCTCCCTCCATTATAGACTATGTCCCACAGTTCTGTATGTAAGGCCCCTTACACCGCGGCAATGCTGAGGCACCATTCATTGCCAGCGCCGCCGCCGAAGCGTTGACTATGGGTCCTGAATACCCTATACTATGCCCGACTCAGCTCGCGTGCGAGTGTGTCGGTGCGAGAGTGCAACAATGCAGATGAGTATCGTCATCCCCGCCCTCAATGAGGGGGCCAATCTCAGGCTCCTGTTGCCCCGGCTCCATGGCGTCGTCTCCACCCTCCCCAGTCAGGGATATGAGACGATCGTAGTGGACGGCGGATCCACGGATGACACGGTGGCCGTGGTCCATGATGCTGGGGCCAGGGTCATCCCCCAGGAAGAACCGGGCTATGGAGGGGCGCTGAAGGCTGGCTTCGAGGCAGCCAGGGGAGAGTATATCCTCACCCTCGACGCGGATCTGTCCCACGATCCCAGTTTCGTGGAAAGGATGTGGGAGGCGAGGCAAGATGCGGAGGTGATCGTCGCCTCACGCTACGTCCCCGATGGCTCCGCCCGGATGCCCCTCATCCGCAAGGTGCTCAGCCTGATCCTGAACAGGTTCTTCACCAAGGGTCTGTCTCTGCCGCTCCAGGACATCTCCAGTGGTTTTCGGCTGTACCGCGCTTCCGCCATCAGGGGCATAAGCCTGGAAAGCACGGACTTTGACGTGTTGGAGGAGATACTGATCCGCTGCTACGCCCAGGGGTGGACGATAAAGGAGATCCCTTTCCAGTACCTGCCCAGGCAGGAGGGCGATTCCCACATTGACCTTCTCCGGTTCGGCCTGGCCTATCTACGGACCTTCCGGAGTATGTGGGAGTTGAGGAACTCCATCCTCTGCGCTGACTACGATGATCGCGCTTTCGATAGCAGGATTCCCCCCCAGAGGTACTGGCAACGCAGAAGGCACCAGATCGTGACGGAGTTCGCCTCGGGCGCAGGATACTGCCTCGACGTGGGATGCGGTTCCAGCAGGATACTCTCCAGCCTGGATCGGGTCGTGGGGGTCGACATCCTAGTCAGGAAACTCAGGTGGGCCAGGAAGTACGGCAAGCCCCTGGTCAACGCGTCGGCCTTCGATCTGCCCTTCCGTGATGCAGCCTTTGAGTGCGTGATTTCTTCGGAGGTGATCGAGCATATCCCTGCCGGCCAGAAGCCCTTCGTGGAGATGAAGCGTGTCCTGAAGAATGGGGGTATCCTGATCCTGGGCACGCCCGACTACAGCCGGCTGTCGTGGCGTATCATAGAAGGCCTGTACCACCGCCTCATCCCGGGCGGATATGCAGACGAGCATATAACTCGGTATACTAGGGAGGAGCTCACACACGCTATGGAGGAGCTAGGCTTCCTCCCCTCCGATGTGAAGTATGTGCTGGGCTCTGAGATGATAATGCTGTTTCGCAAGGCTGAAGCGCCCTAGCGGCAGGGCCTTCATGGTGTGCTAGTCGTGTGAGGCACCGGCCTGGGCAGTGGACCAAGGAGGATGCTTACAGGTGCTCGAACCCTTTTATTGTCCTACATCAGTGGCTGTCATAGGCGCTTCGAGCGACGAGACCAAACTGGGTCACGCCGTGTTGAAGAACACCATTGAATGTGGCTATGAAGGAAAGATCTACGCCATCAACCCCAAGGGTGGCGAAATTCTCGGTGTCCAGGCCTACCCAAGCGTGAAAGACGTACCCGGCGATATTGATCTGGCCGTGATCGTCGTGCCCGACCGTCTCGTAGCCGGCGTCTTGGAGGAGTGCGGACAGAAGGGTGTCAACGGGGTCGTGGTCATCACCGCGGGCTTCCGAGAGGTTGGCGGCGAGGGTCTCAAGAAGGAAAAGGAACTCGTTGACATTGTCGAACGGTACAACATGCGCATGCTCGGCCCCAACTGCCTCGGTGTCATAGACACCATCTGTCCCTTGAACACATCCTTCGCCCGAGGGATGCCCAAGCGAGGCGAGATCGCGATGATGTCCCAGTCGGGGGCGCTGTTGATGGCCATTCACGACTGGGCTATAGGCGAGGGAATCGGCTTCTCTCGCTTCATCAGCCTGGGGAACAAGGCGGACATCGACGAGACTGATCTCCTCAAACTGTGGGACGACGATCCCTATTCCAAAGTCATCGTGGCCTACTTGGAGGGCATAACCGACGGGCCCGAGTTCATGAAGATCGCCGATCACGTAGGTAGAGAAACCCCGATCGTGGCCATCAAGGCGGGTACCAGCGATGCCGGTGCCCGAGCCGTTTCTTCCCACACAGGCACGCTGGCAGGCTCGGAGAGAGCCTACGAAGCCGCCTTCAAGCAGGTGGGCATAACCAGGGCGGACTCGGTGGAGGAGCTTTTCCAGTACGCCCTGGCCTTTGCCCAGGCCCCGCCTATCAAGGGCGATAGCATCGCCGTGGTCAGCAATGCTGGCGGCGCGGCGATCATGGCCACTGATGCCCTGGACCGAGCCAAGCTGCGACTGGCCTCTTTCCAGAGGGAGACGATCGAACTCCTACAGGGTGAGCTGCCTCCGGGATCCAACTCCCTCAATCCTGTGGACGTGCGCGGCGACGCGGACGCTGAGCGATACCGCTTTGCCCTGGAGGCCGTGTTGCGAGATGAGAACGTTCATGGTGTCATCGCCATCCTCATCCCTCAGGCAGTGACCAAGGTGGACGAGACGGCCCACATCTTCGCCGACGTGGTGCACCAGCATGACAAGCCCGTGCTGGCCTGCTTCATGGGCAAGAATCTGGCCCAGATAGGGGTGCAGATCCTGCGCGATGCGAAGATCCCCAACTACAGCTATCCAGAGCCGGCGGTGGATGCCATGAGGGCCATGGTAGAACGCTGGCGCTGGCTCGGGAAGCCTCCCAGGAAGATCGAGAGATTCGACGTTCGCCACGACGAGGTAGAGGCAGCCTTCTCCTCCGCGCGCGCTGAAGGACGTCTCAAGGTGGGCGACGCTGAGGCGAGAAGGATCATAGAGGCCTACGGGATTGCCATTCCCCAGTCCGAGCTGGCCCGCAATCCAGAGGAAGCCGTGACCATAGCGGAACGGATTGGTTATCCGGTGGTCATGAAGATCGCCTCGCCCGACATCCTTCACAAGACAGACATCGGCGGCGTCAAGCTCAACCTCATGGGAGCGACCGATGTCAGGGACGCCTTCGACTTGCTGATGTATCGAGCCCAACGGTATATGCCCCAAGCCGACGTGTGGGGCGCCCAAGTCCAGGAAATGGTGCCTCAAGGGCGCGAGGTCCTCATTGGCATCAACCGCGATCCTCAGTTCGGACCGCTGCTGGTGCTGGGACTGGGCGGCATATACGTGGAGGTTTTGAAGGACGTCAGCTTCCGCATCGCTCCCCTCGCCCGCTGGGAGGCCGAGGAGATGATCAACGAGTTGAGATCCTCCGCCTTGTTACGTGGGATTCGAGGCGAGCAGCCGGCGGATGTGGAAGCCATCGTGGATTGTATGCTGAGAGTCTCACAGTTGGCGGTGGACTTCCCCGAGATCGTGGAATTGGACATCAACCCGTTGATGGTTCAGGAAGAGGGAAAGGGCGCCGTGGCCCTTGACATGCGCCTGGTGTTGTCTTGAGCCGTCCGCAGGCGCTCGTCAAGTGGCCCGCCCGCACGCGACATAGCAGAGCGTACCCGGTCCTGGTGTGCAAGAGCGAAGAGAGGTAACGCAAATGGTAACACTTTACGTCGCTTCAACGTACAGAGCTTCAGGGAAGACTGCCCTCTGCGTGGGTCTGGGAAAGCGTTTGCAGGGAGACGGGTTCTCGGTGGGCTACATGAAGCCGATCAGTCTGTCAGCGCGCCGCCTCGAGGGCACTGTGGTTGACGAGGATGCGCAGTTCATCAAGAAAGAGCTCCAACTGAGTGAGCCAGTCTCCGACCTGGTGCCCATCCCGCTGGATGAACAAGCGGTGGAATCGATCATGCGGAAGCAGAAATGGCTGGATTATCCCAAGATGCTCACGGATGTCTACAGTCGTATCGTCAAAGGCAAGGACGTGATGATCATTGAGGGTGTGGATCGCCTGAGCTCTGGAGGGCTGATCAAGCTCCCGGCCAACGAGGTCTGTAAGCTCCTCGACGCCAAGTCGCTGACTGTGGTCCGCTATGCTGGGCTGCTCTCGCTGGACCCTGTGTTGTTCTACCGGCGTGTTCTGGGGGAGTCGATGCTGGGCGTCGTGATGAACGGTGTCCCTCAGAGGTTGCGGGAATCCGCCGAGGACATAGGAAAGCCTTACCTACAAAAGGAAGGCATACTGGTCTATGGCATCCTGCCAGAGGAGCGGTTCCTGATGTCCGTGAGTGTCCAGGAGCTGGCCGAGGCCCTGGGGGCGGAAATGGTGACCCGAGGCGACAAGGGCAACGAACTCGTGGAGAACCTCATGGTCGGTGCCATGACCGCAGACGTCGCCCTGAGCTACTTCCGCCAGAAGCCCAACAAGGCTGTGATCACGGGGGGAGACAGGACGGACATCCAACTTGCTGCCCTACAGACTTCCACCAAGTGCCTGATCCTGACTGGCAACCTCCATCCGCAAGACATGATCAAGGGCGTGGCGCAGGAGATGGGCGTGCCCATCGTGGTCAGCAAGTACGACACCTTGACCACCATCGAGATAGTGGAAGGCTTCTTCGGCAAGAGCCGTTTCCATCAGGAGAAGAAGACCCAGCGCTTCGAGGAGCTTCTGGCGGAGCACTTCGATTTCACCAGTCTATACATCACCCTGGGGTTGACCTAGGCGCAGTCTGTCCAACAGGAGGAGGCCGACCATGAGTATCGTAGAAGACATCCTGGCCAGGGAGGTCCTGGATTCGCGTGGCAATCCCACTGTGGAAGTCGAGGTCTACCTTACAGACGGGTCTGTGGGGCGGGCCATCGTGCCCTCGGGTGCCTCCACCGGAGTCCACGAGGCGCTGGAGTTGAGAGACGGCGATGCGGAGCGCTATGGGGGCAAGGGCGTCCTCACTGCGGTGGAGAACGTGAGCGACGAGATTGCGGCGCAGCTCGTCGGCTGGAACGTCTTCGACCAGCAGGGGATCGATGAGTACATGGTCGAATTGGACGGCACGCCCAACAAGTCGAGATTGGGCGCCAACGCTATGCTGGGGGTGTCGCTGGCCGTGGCTAGAGCAGCATCTTCTGAGCTGGACTTGCCGCTGTACCGCTATCTTGGCGGCGTGGCGGCCAGGACCCTCCCCGTACCGATGATGAACATTCTCAACGGAGGCAAGCACGCGCAGGATTCCACCGATCTACAGGAGTTCATGGTCATGCCGCTCGGCGCCGATAGCTTCCACGAGGCGCTGCGCTGGGGGACGGAGACGTATCACAGCCTGAATAGGGTGCTCAGGGACAGAGGCTACAACACCGGCCTGGGGGACGAAGGAGGCTTCGCCCCATCTCTGGGGTCGAACGAGGAAGCGCTAGAGGTCATTCTCGCGGCCATCGAAGGAGCGGGCTACGAGCCTGGGAAGGACCTCTACATCGCCCTGGATCCCGCGGCCTCGGAGTTCTTCGAGGATGGACAGTACCATCTGCGCAAAGAGGGGAAGAAGCTGACGGGAGCGGAGATGGTAGACTTCTATGCCAACTGGGTGGAGCGGTACCCTATCATCTCCATCGAGGATGGTCTGGCCGAGGACGATTGGGAGAGCTGGAAGCTGTTGATGGAGAGCATAGGGGATCGGGTTCAACTGGTAGGCGACGATCTGTTCGTGACCAACGTCGAGCGCCTGGGCAGGGGCATCGAGGAGAAGGCAGCCAACTCCATCCTCATCAAGCTGAACCAGATCGGCACGTTGAGCGAGACGATAGCCGCAGTGGAGATGGCCCAGAGAGCCGGATGGACCGCGGTCATCTCCCATCGCAGTGGCGAAAGCGAGGACACGACGATCGCGGACCTGGCGGTAGCCCTGAACGCTGGCCAGATCAAGGCCGGCGCTCCCTGCCGCAGCGAACGGGTGGCCAAGTACAATCAACTGTTGAGGATCGAAGAGTACCTGGAGGATACCGCCCGATACCCGGGCCTGGAAGCCTTGCGCCACATCCAAAGCTAGATCTGAGCCCTAGCCGAAGGGTCGGGGCGTGCCCAACAGGAACAGCAGGGCGAAGGAAAGGATGGCCAGAAGCTTCCTCTTCGTGTCCAGAGGGGTGATGTCGTTGAGCGGGGGCGGGTGGTTCAGCCCACCGAGAAAGAAGATCAGCACGGCCCACAAGAACCACCATGAGGACAGCAATCCCAGGGCGAGCATGCCCAGGAAGACCACCACGGATACCAAACGATGGGCGGACCCGAAGAAGGCGTACCCCACGTGCCCCCCGTCAAGCTGACTGACGGGGATGAGGTTGATGGCTGTGATGAAGATGCCAAACCACCCTGCCAGGGCGATGGGGTGAAGGATAACCACCATATTGTCCGACAGCGGCCCCAGGACGGCTTCCGTGATCCAGTCCACCAGCAGGCCGGTCCCCAGGGTCATGAACCCCTCCCCAGGCAGAAGAGGAGTCACCTCTGAGAGCCGCAGCCCTACCACCAGCACCACCAGCGAAACCACCAGCCCGGCCAGGGGTCCGGAGAGTCCGACGTCGAGGAGCGCCTTGCGGTCCTTGATGGGGGATTCCATCTTGATCACGGCTCCGAAAGTCCCCACGGGACTGAGGGGCATGGGGATGAAGTAGGGCAGGGTGGCTTGCACACCATGGGCCTTGGCGGCCAGGAAGTGGGCAGCTTCGTGGGTGACGAGTATGCCCAGGAGGGCGCAGGCGAAGGGGATACCTCGCAGCAAGGCGGTGGGGGGATCTGCGAACGGATCGTACCCCTCCTGCAAGGCGCCGCCCAGCATGACCGTGGCCACGGTGGCTAGGAAGAGCACCAGGTTGATCACAGGTCGTGATGCCCGGCCTTCGGCGGGGGCCGGCGCCACCAGGATCGTGTCCTGGCCCTTGACTCTCCTCAGAACTGGTAGATAGCCAAGCCTCTTGAGTCTCTGCTCGAGCAGAGAGAAGGCAGTCTCCGCATCCGCCAGCAACTTGCCTGCGAAGGACACCACGCGTCCGTCTCCGTGCACGGAGACCTTCTCGGTGAGGAACACGTCGCCCAACTGGGCTCTCAACTCTGCGACAAGTGGATCGCTCGCTACGTTCTCTATCATCAACTCTCGATGGGCACCTCCATTTGGAGCACAGTATACCACGAGAGTTCCTTTCATGGTAGGAGTCAACAACTCCTTGACACCGGCGACGTTCCTCAGGTATGCTTGATTGCTGGAAATGAGCGGGCTTTTCTTTGACGAGGTCAAGATCTACGTCGAGGCTGGCGCAGGAGGTGATGGGTGCGTCAGCTTTCGGCGTGAGAAGCATGTCCCTCTGGGAGGGCCCAACGGCGGCAACGGAGGCCCCGGGGGCAGTGTCCTTCTGTCCGCCGACCGCCATCTGAACACACTGATCAGTTTCCGAGGACGTCGCCACTTCAGAGCCGACCGCGGCGGGCACGGCCAGGGCCAGAACAAGCAGGGCCAGAAGGGCAAAGATATCTCCCTGTCAGTGCCGCCAGGCACCCTGGTCCGGGATGCTGACTCGGGCGAGATACTGGGCGATCTGCGAGCGCCCGGTGAAGAGCTGCTCGTCGCGCCGGGTGGCCGAGGTGGGTTGGGTAACGCTGCTTTCGCGTCCGCGACTAACCAGGCCCCTCGCATCGCGGACCGAGGGGAACAGGGAGAATCCCGCTGGCTGATCCTCGAACTGAAGCTCATTGCTGACGTGGGAGTGGTGGGATGTCCCAACGCCGGCAAGTCCACGCTCCTGGCTGCCGTCAGCGCCGCGCGGCCCAAGATCGCCGACTATCCCTTCACTACGCTGGTCCCCAACCTGGGGATGGTGAGGATAGACGACAGGGATTTCGTGATGGTGGACATCCCGGGCCTGATCGAAGGTGCTCACGCAGGTGCTGGCCTGGGCCACGACTTCCTTCGCCACGTGGAGCGCACCAGGGTCCTGATCCACCTCCTGGACGGCGCGTCTGAGAGCCCACTTCAGGACCTCGACTCCATCAACGAGGAGTTGGCTCTCTTCAATCCAAGGTTGGCTTCCAAGCCCCAACTGGTAGTGCTCAATAAGATGGATCTGCCCCAGGCGCGTGAACTCTGGCCCGCAGTCGAGGAGGAGATGCAGAGCAGAGGTACTCGGGCCTGTTGCATCTCGGCCGCCACGAGTGAAGGGGTTCGTGAGATGCTGTATCAGGTCCTGCAACTGCTGGACAGTCTGCCTGAAGAGGAAGAGGTGCTACCCGAAGAGATCGCGGTGTTCCGCCCACCGGAGGAAGACGACGGCTTCTCCATCACCATCGAGGGGGACGGATTCCGGGTGAAGGGCAGGCGCGTAGAGCGGCTCGTGGGCAGGACCGATTGGCGCTACGACGAGAGCGTGCGAAGGCTCCATCGGGCCCTCGAAAGGCTGGGGGTCATAAAGGCCATGGAAGAGGCTGGGGTGCAGACGGGTGATACAGTATTCGTCGGCGAAACAGAGTTGGAGTGGTCATAGGAGAACACATTGCGAAGGATAGGCGTGATAGGTGGGACTTTCGATCCGATACATTATGGGCATTTGGCGGCAGCAGAGGAGGCGCGGGTCAAGGTGGAGTTGGAGAAGGTGATCTTTGTCGTCGCCGGCTTGCCTCCCCACAAGCTGGACGAGGAGGTGACTCCGGTCGAACACCGCCTGGCTATGGTCCGGTTGGGCATCGCCTCCAACCCCCATTTCGAGATCTCCCGAGTGGATGTGGATCGCCCAGGGCCATCGTACACCGTGGATACCATCTCCATCCTACAAGAGCAGTCGGGTGGACAGGCCGAGTTCTTCTTCGTGATGGGGCTTGATTCTCTGCTGGAGCTTCCCACGTGGCACGAGCCTCATCGACTGATTCGATTGTGCCGTTTGATTGCCGTCAGCAGGCCCGGCTTTCAGGTCGACCTGGCTCAACTGGAAGCCAGCGTGCCGGGCATCTCCGCTCGCGTGGAGATCATAGACATGCCGGAGATGGATATCTCCTCGACGGATCTCCAGCGGCGAGCGAGAGAGGGTCTGCCCATCAAGTATCAAATGCCCGACAAGGTAGAGAGATACATCGAGGAACATCAACTCTACCTAAGGTCGGCGGGGGCGACCCGTTGAGACCAAGCCTCTCTACCGCTTCCCTGTACCTCTACCCCCTGCGCGAGATCTTTGCCATAGCTAGCGATACAGGGTTCGAAGGACTCGAACTGGTGGTCAGCCCAGAGGTGCTGTTGAGGGGCGTCGAATACGTGCGCCGGTTATCGCAGGAATACGCTCTGCCTATCTTTACGCTGCACCCGTCGATGATTCCGGCGCCGAGGGGCAGAGAGCACCACAGGCTGCTTCCCCAGATGACGACGCTGGCTGTGGAGCTGGGCTGTCAGTTCATCGTCATCCATGCACCCAAGGCCCTGAGTATGGACGATGGGCTCGGTCGGGAGTATACGGAGGCGGTGAAGACCTGCGTGCGGGAACTGAGCGGGGCGTCGCCCAAGCTGTGCATTGAGAACCAAGCGGTCTTTCGTCCCGGCGACAGAAGATACGTGCTCTGTGCGACTGACAGCCTGCGCCGATTCGCCGATGAGCACGATCTCCCTCTGACCCTGGACACGGCCCACGCGGCGTCATTCCCGTGTGATCTGTTGGAGGCCTACGAGACGCTGCGCGATAGGCTGGTCAACGTTCACCTGAGCGACTTCCGCGACGACTTGTCCATCCCACCCTGGTTCAACATGCACAGCTACTTCAAGCATCATCAGTTGCCGGGGGATGGGGACCTGCCCCTCGGTCGGTTCCTGAGGCAGTTGAAGGCAGACCGCTACGAGGGTCCAGTGACCATCGAGGTGAGCCCCTTCGCGCTGGAAGTCTGGCGACCCGGGCGCGCCCGGGCCAAACTGGCGAGCTGTGTGGAGTTCGTGAGAGGCGCGCCATGAGATGTTCGAAGCTGCCGGTGAGCGCACTAGAGCAGGCGCTCTTGCCGCAGACGGAGGGGTATAGTGCCTGACAGCGAAACAACGGACCAGGAGATGGGGACAGCGACGAGGAGTCGCACCCTCACCATAGTGATCGTAGGCATCCTGGGCTTTGCCGTGTTGCTCCTGCTTTCGCCTTTGTGGCACGCGCCGTTCCTGGACAAGATGGACCTGGTGGGATCCGCGATATGCGGGCGCATCCCGGACCATTCCTTCCACATCGCCGGCCGCCAGTTGCCCATGTGTGCTCGCTGCACGGGCACCTTCACCGGGGCACTGCTGGGCTTCGCGGGCCTGCTCTTCCTGGGGAAGCGCAAGGCAGCGCAGATGCCCTCGGCACCAGTGGTGGGTCTCCTGGTCGGGTTCATCTTCCTCATGGCCATCGATGGGGTGAACTCCTACCTCACCTTGGTTCTCGGAAGACCCTTGCTTTACCAGCCTCACAACCTGCTCCGGTTGGCCACGGGCACTCTGCATGGCCTGGCGCTGAGCATCATCGTCTTTCCTATCTTCAATTTCACGCTGTGGCAGGAGCCGGACAGCGAGCCTGCCCTCTCAGGGTTCAGGGATCTGGGGAAGATCGTCCTGCTCCTGGCGCTCCCCATGGTCCTTGTCGTGCAGTCCCAAGTCGATCTGCTGCTCTATCCGGTAGCCGTGATCAGTGTCGCCGGAGTGCTGGCCATGCTCACTGTGGTCAACGCCATGATTCTGGTCATCGCCACGCGACGAGAGGCCAAGGCAGTGGCCTGGTGGGACGCCGCCTGGCCCGTCGCGTTGGGCTTAGCTGCCACCTTGGTGGAACTGGCGGCGATAGCGCTGCTTCGCTGGCAGTTCAGCATGGCGTTGGGCATCCCTCTCTAGCGCCGAAACAGGGTACAGCGATGCCGTGGTTGCTGGATGATCGCCCTGGGCTTGCCTGAGGCGGTGCGATAATGCGGCGGTCAAGGCCGCACGTCGGCGGTTCGATCCCCACAGGATCGTTCTCGGGCTGTGGGTGCAGCCTTTGCCAAGCGACTGGATTGGTGTTATAATCGTTCAATACTCGCACAAGAGTGTGTGGTTGACACGTGGCTCCTAGATGGCTTGGAGCAGGCGAGATGGCATGCTCTGTGGAAGGGAGGTGATGAAGCCACAGGGTCGCAGCGAGGTGCGCATCGCCGGAATCCACTTGGATCCAATGCAAAGGAGGTAGGGTCGAAATGACTCTCGATATTGGTAGGTCATTCACGTACATGTTCGAGGATGAGAGCTGGATCATGAAGATCGTCATCGGCGGCATCCTGCTCGTCATCCCCATCGTCAATTTCATGGCGTTAGGGTATATGCTGGAGGCCTTGAAGAGGTCAGCCGACGGGATGGATATCCCGCTGCCAGAATGGGACGACTTCGGCGGCAAGTTCATGAAGGGTCTGATGCTCTTCGTCATCGGCCTGGTCTACACTATCCCCATCTGGCTTGTCGCTTGCGTGATCTGGGCACTCATGTTCGTGGCCGGGGCGGCCGACAGCGACACGCTGATGAGTTTGGTAGGGCTGCTCAGCACCTGCGCCACGTGCCTGTATCTGATCTGGATGATCGTGGTGTGGCTGATCATGCCCGCTGCTTGGATCAGGTACGCGGTGACTGAGGAGTTCATGTCCGCCTTCCAGTTCGGCGAGCTCTTCAGCTTCATCAGCGCCAACGTCGCCAACTACATCGTGGCCATCATACTGGCTGGCGTGGCTGGCTTTATCGCCGGATTCGGCACGATAGCCTGCGTCGTGGGTGTGTTGTTCACCATGTTCTGGTCCTATCTGGTGATGGGACATCTGCTTGGGCAAGTACAGCGCGACTCGCAGGCCGTCGCCTGATAGGGCACCGGGATGAACGGATGAACGGATGAGCGAAGGAGCACGCTCCTTCGCTCCTGTCCCCTTTCCTGCCTGACAAGCTTGAGACGAGCAAATGGCGGGTCCATCACCTGCCCGTCCAAGTGCTGATCGGGTGCGTGCTCCGCTGGTTGCACGCAGCTCGGTGTGAAGTGGCGTCCCGCGCAGGCGTTGCCGCACCGGCAACGCTGGAGGCGGCACATGGTGCACCTGTGTGGCGGCCTCTTTCTGTTGGCGAGGGCAGGTGAGCGCGGTTGTTGCGGGCAGCATCAATATCCTCTGAATTCTGCACAGACCACCACCGTCAACAAAGGCAAGCGTAGAGATGGAAGACGATTCCGCAGTAGTGGCAGGACATCCCCCAAGCGGCCAAGAGCCGACCGTTGACGCCTCGCCGCCGACCAGCAGCTTGGCTCTGGTCAGTCTGATACTGGGCATACTGGGATGGGTGATCCTGCCTCTCATCGGCAGTGTACTGGCTGTGGTCTTCGGCCACGTTGCTTTAGGGGAGATAGACCGCAGCGGAGGGCAGCTCGGGGGACGCGGGATGGCGCAGGTCGGGCTTGTCCTGGGGTACTCTGCGGTGGCCCTTGAGGTGCTTGGCGTCGTTGTCTTCGTGGTCTTCCCGGTGCTGGGCTGTGGGTTCTGCGGCGTCTGTGGTGCTTTGACGAGCGCCTTCGGGGCTTGGGCCTAGACGTAGTCCGGACTGCGCTGCCTGATATCCTTCGGTGAGAGCCTGAGATCACATCATTCGCCTCGTCCCTTGGAACCTAGATGATAGAAGCCCTCTCCGGCATCTTCACCGCTTTTGGACTCTCGGCTTCAGCCGGGCTTAACGCCTATCTTCCCCTGCTCATCGTGGCCCTCGTGGCCCGTTTCTCCAATCTGATCACTCTCAGCCCACCCTATCACCACTTGACCAACGGTTGGGTCATTGTCGTGATCGCCGTCCTTCTGTGTATCGAGTTCTTCGCCGACCGGATCGCTGTTTTGGATACCGCGAACGACGTTGTACAGACCTTGATCAGGCCCACAGCAGGTGCCATCCTCTTTGCAGCCGGCAGCAACGTGATCGGTGACATCCATCCTGTGCTGGCGCTGATCTGCGGACTGATCGTGGCGGGCGGCGTTCACGCCACCAAGGCGACCATCAGACCGGTGGTAACCGGGACCAGCGGGGGGCTCCTGAACCCAGTGGTCAGCACTGTGGAGGACGTGACATCGCTGACGTTGACGCTGCTCTCGATTTTGGTGCCCCTGCTCACCGGATTTCTGCTGGGCGCCGTCGTGGTGATAGTGGCCTGGTGGGTCGTGGCCCGTCGAAGGCGAAAAGAAGTCGCCTCGTGAGTGTGCCTCATACGGAGAGGTTCGTGGTGCGCGCTTTAGCGCGTTGAGAAGGGCTGAAGCCCTTACTACGAACGGGCCTCTAGGAGCGACGATTCCAGGGCAGGCGCTCGCGCCAGCCGGCGGTGGGTATCTGTCCCACTACGTTGAGCCCTATGGCCTCGACTTCCTCTGGATCTCTGATCGTATCGTCCACGTAGTGCAGAAGAAAGGCCAGCCCCACTCCGGCCAGGAGCGCCAACGCCACCCGGATCGGTATGTCCAGGCGGTCTTTCAGACTGACCCCCAGGGAGACGACGTGGGGCGAATCGATCACAAAGACCGCTGCCCCCTCTGACCCGAGCTGCTCGAAGTACTTGGCGTTGTCCTCCTCCAAGGTCTGTTGGGCTGCCTGAGCGATGGCCCGAAGCTGCGCTTCATCGGGCCAGGTGATCTGCATGGTTAGAATACGGTGCTGCTTCTCTGCCACCGTGAAGCCCTGTATCGCGCCCGCCGGCACCACGATTCCGTCAACTGCCAGCCGTGCGCTCACATCGGCGGCAAAGGATTCGCTCCTCAGGATCTCTGCGAAATCATCGGCTATGTATTCCGACGCCAGATATGCCGAGTAGAGAGGGTCCATGGTCAGCCTCTCGCTGTCGGACTCAAGAGAGACTCCGATGGTGAACCGCATAGAGGCCTGGTACATGGGGGCGGGGTGAGAGCGAAAAACGAAACTGCCCACCAGCACGATGACCATCAGGCCGGCTATGATCCACCATCGGCGCCAGAGGATTGTCGAGTATTCGCGTAGCTCCATGTGTCAGTGCTCCTTCTCCAGCCTAGGCCCCGATCTCCGGGATTCCTTGGACGAGGCCCGCCGCCCTGGCCTGGGCCGTGGCCTCCAATACCCTCTCTCCCATCTGGTTCTCACAGTAGACCTCGCACACCACGTGAGTCTGTTCGCTGGTCCTTCTCTGGCCCGTTATCTTGCCACGGGTGATGATGGTGTCCCCTGGCCGGACTGCCCGGACAAAGGTCGTGTCCAGTTCACCGGCCTCGTACCATCCCCTCCCGAAGGCCTGAGCCATCATCTCCGACACGTAGGCTAGGCTCATCATCCCGTGGGCGATGATGCCACCGAAGGGTGTCTCACGAGCGTACTCCTCGTCCAAGTGGAGCGGGTTGCCGATGCCCAGTATCTCCTCGTAATCAGCTATGGTATCGCGCGTCACTGTCCTGATGATGGGTCCAAGTTGTTCGGCATCGAGCATGGCGGGCATGGCGTGGCCTCACTCGGGCCAGAAGCAAGTGGATTCGCTCCACACCACGCGTACCCCGTGTTGGTTTCGAGCGGTGCTCTCGATGACCAGAAACTGCCTTCCTTTCTTCACGTACTTGTCCACTACGCTGGCTTGAACGCTCAGGACGTCGCCAGCCACGATGGGGTGGTGGAACTTGAAGCGTTGCCTCAAATGGACACCCCCCGGTGGGGGTACGGAGTCGGTGCGGTATGCCTTCAGCACGTAGAGCGCCGCGATGGTAGGAGGCGCCACAATACCCTGGTATCCAGCGCTCCGTGCGCAGGAGGGATCGCGGTGCAGAGGGTCGCGGTCCCCTGCTGTGTCTACGTACCTCGCTATCAACTCCTCGTCGATAAGGAAGACCAAGGGGGAGAAGGTGTGGCCCACTTCTATCTCGTCGATTGCGAACTCCCTCTTGCGTTTCACCTTACCTTCTCGTCCACAAACGCGCCAAGTCTGCTCTTGAAGCTCTCCCTGTCGAACTTGTGGGCGTGTCGCCTGATGACGGTGCTGTCGAATTCCCTTTCGTCGAAGGCGGCCACGGCCTCAGCCAGGGACTCTGCCGTCTGCTCGCGGAAGAAGAGGCCGGTCACACCCTCCACCACTGTCTCGAGCGCTCCCCCCGCGGCGTAGGCGATAACCGGCCGCCCTGCCGCCTGGGCCTCCACAGGGGCGATGCCGAAGTCCTCTTCGCCTGGGAAGATGAACGCCCGGCAGCGGGACAGAAGCTGCTCTACCTGGCGATCTGGCAGACGACCAAGGAACTCGACATTGGGCTTTGCCATGGCCTCCAGGCGCGTTCTGTCGCGGCCGTCCCCCACGATCTTGAGGGGCAGTCCAAGGAGACCGAAAGCTTGCACGGCCACGTCTATTCGTTTGTAGGGTATCAGACGGGAGACGACGAGAAAGTAGTCGTCGTGGCTGTCCTCCAGGACAAAGCGCGCAACGTGGACCGGCGGGTGAATGACCGTGGCGTCGCGCCGGTAGAACTTCTTGATGCGCTGACGCACAGTCTCCGAGATGGCTACGAAATGGTCGACCCTATCTGCGGCGGCCCTGTCCCACAGGCGCAGGCTAGGCAGCACGGGAGACAGAAGGGCGCCGGCCACAGGATTGATCCGCTCATGTCGGGCATAGTTGTGATAGTCCCACAGGAACCTCGTGGGTGTGAGACAGTAGCAGATGTGCACTGTCTGCGGCGGGGTGATCACCCCGTGGCAGAAAGCGCTCTTGTTGCTGAGCACCAGGTCATACCCCCTCAGATCGGTGGCCTCGAAGGCCAGTGGATAAAGGGGGAGAAAGGGCTGGTGATGCGTCTTGATGAAGGGTAGTCTGTTCAACCACGAGGCGCGGATGTCCCACTGTCTGTACCGTCCGGGCATGGCCCGCGGCCAGTAGATGGAAGTATAGATAGGAGCGTCTGGATAGAGGTCCTTCAGGACCTCCAGGACGCTCTCGGCACCGCCCACCTGGTTCAACCAGTCGTGAACGATCGCTACTTTCAAAGTCGCGCTTCCCTACGTCAGGTCAACGTGATCCTGGTGCCGGTCTCGCCACGTAGCGCTCGGGCCAAGTTCTGCGGTGAGGTGATCAGGGCCTCCTTGCCACCCTGCTCCAGAAACTCGATGACCGCCCTCATCTTGGGACCCATGCTGCCAGGAGGGAAGTGTCCCTCCTCGAGATACCCTTTGGCTTGCTCCACAGTCAAGTGATCGAGGGCTATCTGATCGGGCTTCCCGTAGTTGAGGTAGACCTTCTCCACCGCAGTGGAGATCAGGAATAGATCAGCCTCAAGGCCAGCGGCCAAGAGGCTGGAGGCATAGTCCTTGTCGATTACGGCTTCCACGCCTCGCAGTACACCCTCCTCATCTCGGACCACAGGGATGCCGCCGCCCCCTACTCCAACGACCACAAAGCCAGCCCCTAGCAGGGTTCTCATGGCCTCCAACTCTACGATCTCCCTGGGTATGGGCGAAGCGACGACTCGTCGCCAGCCTCGGCCCGCGTCCTCGATCACCGCCCAGCCTTGCTCCCGCTCGTACCGGCGCACCTTGGCTTCATCGTAGAAGGGACCTATAGGCTTCGTGGGGTTGTGAAAGGCTGGATCATCTGCATCCACGATCACCTGGGTGACGACCGTGACCACCGGCACGTCGGAGTCCACCTTTTTCAGCCTGTTGCCCAGAAGCTGCTGAATCATGTATCCCAAGGCGCCCTGGGTATCGGCACCGCACGAGTCGAGAGGCACCGTGTGCAAGACGTTGCTGGCAAGCTCTGAACGCAGCAAGATGAAACCCACTTGTGGCCCGTTGCCATGAGTCACCACTACGCTCCACCCTCGCTTGACGATCTCGGCGATGTGGATACAGGTCTCTTGGGTGCTGGCGAACTGATCGCGTACCGATTGATGTTCTTTGTCCTTGATGAGGGAGTTACCTCCAATTGCGATTACGGCGGTTCTGGTCACCAATAAGACCTCCCTGTGTCAGGCCGTGATGCTGCGGTACAGCAAGTCAGTGTGCTGTTCTCAGCCGCCGCGCAACGGGGACTGCCTGGCCCCCGCGTGCGTGTCGCGACGCGAGCAACTATACCATTTCTGACTGCGTTTATCAACCATGGACCCGCACGTGGGCTCATCTTTGGTGGGCCGTAGGCGATATCAAGGGGTGAACCCCGGCAGCGAAGTCTTGAACATTGGCACGTGCGGGCGTCTTGCTGCCCTCTTCGACGCCATGGACATGCCGCCACGATAGGCAGTTTCCCTAGACGCTTCCGCTGGGGGTGAGGCGCCCTGCACGGGCCTGGCCTGAGCTCGTGTGAAGTGTGGGCCAGCCAGGGGAGGTCCGGCTTGTTGCACCTTTTCACAGAGATGACCGGCGGTCTTCTCCAACGCTGTGGATCATCCAGCCCGTCCCCGTTGCCGCCGTGAGGTAATGATGTTACAATGTTAAGCGTAACGTCCGATTCAGCCGGAGGATTGAGTACTCGCATGACAGAAGAAACCATTCTCATCGTGGACGACGACATCAGGAACGTCGAATTCCTGAGAGATTCTCTCTTGGTCCCCAGCGGTTATACTACTCTGTGCGCAACCAACGGAGAGGAGGCCCTGCGGCTGGCTCTGACGGAGGAGCCAGACTTGATTCTCCTCGACCTGCAGATGCCCAAGCTGGATGGCTTCGAGGTACTTGAAGCCTTGAAGAGGGAAGGTGGAGAGATTCCCACTATTCTGATCACCGCCCATGGCTCAGAACGCGTGGCGGTGCAGGCGTTCCGCCTGGGAGTGAGGGACTACTTCCCCAAGCCTTTCAAGGTTACAGAGATCATGGAGGCCGTGGAACGGTCCCTGGCTGAGGTGCGCCTGAGGAAGGAGAAGCAGCAGCTAGCAGCGCGGGTGGAGGCGATCAACCGCCAACTGGAACAGAGAGTCAAAGAGCTGGAAATCCTGTACGGGATCAGCAAATCGGTGACGTCCCTGCTCGATCTGGATACTCTGCTGACCCGTGTTGTTGAAGCCACGACGTATGTCACGGGCGCGGAGGAGATATCGCTGTTTCTCCTGGACGCGGACACGCAAGAGCTACTCCTGAGGGCCATCCAGGGCGTTGGTGACCAGCAGGCGCGCCAAGTGAAACGGAGGTCCGACAACGCAGTGGTGAGGCAAGTCATGGGCACTGGACAGGTGGCTATGATCCATGGTCCTCGTTCGCACAAGACGGACCCATTGCAGGCTACTCTGGCAGTGCCTCTGAAAACCAGGGGCGGCACTATTGGTGTGCTGTGCGCCAGCAGCAAGGCCGCTATGCAGCCCTTCTCGGACAATGACCGCTTCCTACTCTCTGTGTTGGCGGATTTTGCGGCCGTCGCCATTGAGAATGCCAGTCTTTTCGCCGAGGTGGAAGAGCAGCGTAGCAAACTGGAGACTATCCTGGCCGGCAGCCAGGACCTGATTGTCGTCGCTGACGACGAGGCAGGAGTCCTGCTCGTGAATCCTGCCGCAGCCGAGGCGTTCTGCCTGGAAGCGCAGCAAGCGGCGGGCAGGCCCCTCCATGACGTTATTGGCAGCGAGGCCTTCGATAGGCTCTTCAGAGGCCCCGCAGCAGGGAATGGCACGAGGAATGTGGAGCTGCCTCTCATGGATGGTCGGGTATTCCACGCCAGTCTGAGCCCTGTGGCCGATGTGGGTTGCGTGCTCATCATGCGGGATATAACCCATCTCAGGGAACTTGACAGGATGAAGTCCGATTTCGTCGCCAGCATCACCCACGACCTGCGCTCTCCCCTGACTGCCGTTCACGGCTCGCTCAGGCTGTTGCCGCAGCTTGGCCAGCTCAACGAGGAACAACTGGAGTTCGCGCAGCGCGCCATGAGGAACGTGGAGCAGATGGATGAGCTCATCAGCAGCCTGCTGGATATCGGGCGCATCGAGGCTGGGCTGGAGATGGAGATGGCGTCTGTTCGACTGGAAGAGGTCGTAGAAGAGGTGGTGGCAAACCTGCAAGGTGAGGCGAAGAGCAAGGGGTTGGACGTCGATGCGGTCATCGCCGACGATCTGTCATTGGTGAGGGGCAATCACACCCGCTTGGTGCAGGTAATATCCAATCTGCTGGACAATGCGATACGATACACCCCCCCTGGAGGGAAGGTGCTGGTGCGCGCAGGCGACGACGGCGACGAGGTTTGGGTATCCGTGAGCGACACGGGGGTCGGCATCCCGGCTCACGCCAGAGATCACATCTTCGACAAGTTCTATCGCGTGGAGGGCCCTGGGACTCTGGATTCAGAGGGTATGGGCCTCGGTTTGGCCACGGTCAAGTCCATTGTCGAGAAACACGGTGGACGAGTCTGGGTGGAGACCAAGGAGGGGGAGGGCAGTACCTTCCGCTTCGTCCTGCCTAAGATGCCGGCAGACTCCTCCGAGGGCTAGCCTCCGGTGGCATCCCATACCTCCTATAATGACAGCAACTGGCTGAGGGTGACCAGGCGGTAGCCTCTCGCCCGCAGCTCGTCGATGATGGCGGGCAGCGCGTCTGCCGTTTCCTGGGCCCCCACGTGCATGACCACGATGGCCCCGTTGCACGCTCCCTCAATGGCGTAGTTGTAGACCTTCTCCGCTGTTCGATCCTCGAGCCAGTCCCAGACGTGATAGGTCCAGTAGATGGTGACGTAGCCGTTTTCCCGCACCGCACGCCACACCCGGTCGTCGCGGCCTCCGAAAGGCGGCCGGAAGTAGGGCTTCGTGCTGGTGCCCGTGATCTCGACCGCCATCTTCTCCACGGCAGCCAGCTCCTGAGCGATCTCCTCGTCGGTCAATCCTCTGAAGTCAGGGTGTGTATCGGAGTGGTTAGCCAGTTCGTGACCGTCAGCCACCATCTGCTTGAGTAGTTCCGGGGCGCCTGTTTGTCGCAAGGCGATGCCGGTCAGGAAGAAGGTGCACTGCACGTCCTTCTGGCGCAGGGTGTCCAGCATGGACGGCAGCGGCGCGATGCTCGAACCGGCGTCGAAGGTGAGGGCGATCCAGGGCCGCCCGGGGTCGCCACGGGCGATCTCCAACTCGTCGGTGAAGAGCGGATTCGCTGGAGCGAGAGTGGCGGTGGGCGATGGGGTACTGGTAGACGTAGGAGTGGGAAATGGAGTGGCCGTGAAGGTCGAGGTAGGGGTGGCCGTCGGTGTGGGGGTCGACGTCGCGGTGGGCAGAGGTGTGGGTGTGGGACTGGGTAGGACGAACTGAGAGACCACCGGAAGCTCCGTCACCGACGGGAGACGGCAGCCAGGCACCAGACAGAGCAGAGCGCAGAGGATGAGCAGTAGACGAAGATTACTCTTCAAAGCGTAACCTCTCTTCCACGGCACTGACGATGTAGCCGTTGGTCAAGTAGAGATAGAGATTGGTCCCTGGACAGGAGGTGGCAGCGTAGTCGCGATGCCCCTTGATGAGCTGGGGCGAGATGTCGTACTCGTAGCAAATCCAGGCGGCCAGGTCGACGATGGCCGCCAACTGCGCCTGGTTCACTTCTTGTACGTTGTAGTCGCCCATCACGGTAATCAGGGCGTGCCCCGTGGGGTCGTACTCCGTCGCCGTATCGCCCACGTATTCCAGGGGGCGGGCCTGATAGATGTTTCCCTCGAGATCGATCATGTAATGATAGGGGATGTCAACCCAGCCTCGCACCCTCCTGGACCAGCTCTGGAGGCCCCTCAGACGTGCCTCGGCCCCTCCATAGAACTCCGCACCATCGTGGTGTAGGGTGATCCTGTCCAGCGTGTGGGGTACGTATCCCTCCGTGATCTCCATGGAGCCCCACTCGGCCCGCGAGATGATGGGCGGCTTTGCGGGCGGGCCCTCGACAGTGGGTGGAGGCAACGTGATGGGCGTGGAGGTAGGCGTGGGTGTGGGTGTCAATGTTGGTGTGCTAGTCGGCGTCGGGGGCGGGGGCGTGGAAGTGGGCGGGACTGGTGCGGGAGAGGGTGTTGGGGTAGGTGTGGGTGTCGAGATACTGCGGGGCGTTGGCGACGGCCGCAGCGAGGTCACAGTCTCCACACCGGAACCCTGCACCACAGCGGATAGGGGAAGAGAGTCTCTGGCGAGTAGGGCCACCAAGACCCCAGCCACGAAGCTCAGAATCGGAACGAGTATCCAGCCTCTACCAACCACCCGGCTCCCCATGCCATGCCACCAATCGAATAGGCAGCCCGCGATTTTTCTCTGCGCCCCTTGCAGAGAGTGAGGTCTGCCGAGCGCTTATCGTAACACAGCTTGTCCTCGTTCACAACCACAGCGTGGGAGAGTGTGGAAAAACTGCACCGAGATAAGCCTGGCGCCGGACTGGAGCGAGCAGGTAGGGGCGGGTCTCAGACCCGCCCCTACGATGGTGTTTGGTCGGTCGAGGGCACGGGGGGAGTAGATTCTTTTCTGTCGAGGCGGGTTGCTGAACCACTGATGGCCTTCAAGTCTCTTTCAGTGTGATCAATGCTGTCAGTGGATTCAGT
>CAZOBP010000029.1:0-22814 GCA_964577995.1 uncultured Anaerolineales bacterium | reverse complement strand
ACAGGGTGTGGAAAAACCGCACCGAGACAGGCCTGGCGCCGGACTCAAGGCGGAGATGTAGGGGCGGGTCTGAGACCCGCCCCTACGATGGTGCCTGCTCGGTGTCGAGTGCATGGGGGCTGAACTTCTTCTACCGTAGGACAAGCTCAAGCTTGTCCTACGGCTTTGCACATCTCATCCCTGCAGTCTATACGCCAAGCGCTCCTCCCACGGCACCAGCGCCCAAGCCCAACACGCCCAACACCATTCCGGCAGCGACTGAGATCGCAATGAAGGCGATCCAGCCGATGACCACGGTGACGATCGTCTGCACCCACTCCAGATCTAGGGCCTCCTTGGTCGCCAGTAACCACGCGATCATCATCAGGATCCAGGCCACGAACATGACCGGAGCCAACACACAGGCCAGCGTTGCGGAGAAGGCGGCCACGACTCCGATGATCCCTACCACCTGCCACACGTAGGCCAGCCCCAGAGTCCGCACCAGTTCGTCGAAGGTGACCTCGGCGTTGAACACGGACCGCCCCACCCAGTTGATGACCAGGGCACCCACGGCGAAAGCGATGACGGCAATGATGGTGCCCACGACGGCGCCGAGCAGCCATCCAACCAGGTTGCCGCTTGCGTTCGCCCCGAGCTGGCTGAGAAATGCGACCACCACTACCAGGATCCAGGCCGTGGTGGTGAAGCTGGTGTCCTTCTCGACCTCGGCGTACACTTCCTTGCGGAACGTGAAAGCTCCAATGATACGTTCGATCAACATCTTGCTGCCTCCTCGTGCAGAAGCCGTAATACGCACCTTTGAGACGCATCACAACCGAGCTGTTCCCTGCGCTGTCCAACCCTCCTTTCCAGTCTTGCTGGGCCTGCTTTACTTTCGTGGCCCGCGCAATCACCACGACCAAGAGCGTCGCTTCACCCGCCGTGGACTGCTAAGCTGTATCAACCTCCCCGGGTATCTACGCCCGCAGATAGCCTAACACATACAACACCACATCAGCCCGATAGAAACCATCCTACCAGGCCTCGATGGTAGAACCTCCCGAGGAATCCACACTGCCCAGATTAGGGCTGCCCAGATACCTGACACGCGAGCCACCGCTGGCCTCCACATCCAGCGTGCCGCTGGCGTTGACAGTGGCCGAGCTGGCTCCACTGACCCCTATGCTGGCGTTGGAGACCGGGAAACGTGCCAAGTCCACTGCACTCGCGCCCGATACATCCACCGCCAGGTCTGCGGCGGCACCGATCAGTGTTACGTCGCTGGCACCGGAGACGTCGAACCGCACGCCCCCAGCCTCGATGTCGCCCTGCAAGGAACTGGCGCCCGACACCTCCGCGTAGAACGGGCCGCCGGACTGGAACCCCGCAGTGGAAGCACTGCTGGCGCCGCTCAACTCGAGGCCCCTCAGTTCAGGCATGGTGACCTCGGCCTCCAGGGTGACGGCTGTCACCGAGCTGAGAGGTAGAGGCTTCACCCCGATCTTCAGAGTGCTGCCTTCCTTGACCACGTCAAGATACTGCTCCACGTTGTCGTCAACTCGCACGAGGACGCTGAAAGCGTCCCCCTGACTGATCTCTACATCGAAGGCGTTGCTGACCTCGATGTCGTCGAATCCGCTCAGATCGAACTCGACGGTGACCACGTTGCCCGACCCGATAAGCGAGCCTTGTCCAAGAAGGTCGGTCAGGTCCGGGAGAGCGCAGCAACCGCTAACAAGTGGGACTGTCAGCACCAGGGTGATGAGCACACGAAACTTCACTCCTTCCTCCTTCTTGGCGGATTCACCAGCCAACACGAGCACTCAGCCGCCGTCCAGTGTGAGCAGGGCCCCCTTGATCCTCTCGAGCGCCTCCGTCAACCTCGAGCGGGGACAGCCGAAGTTCAGCCGGACAAACCCTTCGCCGCCCTGGCCGAACACCGCGCCATCATTCATGGCAACCCTGGCCTCCTTCAGGAAGAACTCATGAGGATTGCCAGGGATACCAGCCTCGTGGCAACTCAGCCAGGCCAGATACGTCGCCTCCGGTCTGCTCATAGAGATGCCGGGCAGATGCTCCTCTACATACTCCACAAGAAGATCGAGGTTGGCCTCCAGATACCGCATCACTTCGTCCAGCCAAGGTTGGCCATCGCGGTAGGCCGCCAGGGCTGCCGCGTATCCCATGATGTTCACCCCGTGGACCAAGCCGGTATGGGTTTCTTTCAGGGTCTTCCGCAACTCCGGGTTCTGGACAATGGCCAGCGAACACTTCAGGCCAGGAACGTTGAAGGTCTTGCTGGGAGCCATGAGCGTGATGGTTTGGTCGGCGATCTCGGGCGCCAAAGTCGCGATGGGCAGATGCTGATTGCCTTCGAACAGCAGATCGCAGTGGATCTCATCTGAGCAGATGAGAATACGATGGCTGAGGCAGATATCGGCCATCTGCGCCAACTCCTCACGCCGAAATACGCGTCCTACGGGATTGTGCGGATTGCACAGTATGAAGATGCGGGTCCGGTCGCTGATAGTTTGTTCGAACAGATCGAAGTCGATCTCATAACGCCCGTCGGGCTGGCGCGTCAGTTGCATCTCGTTTCTTGTCATGCCGGCACCGCCGGGGGCGTACAGCATCGGGTAGTAGACCGGCGTGTGCAACAGCACGCCTTCACCGCGAGAGCCGAAGGCATGGCAGACCAGGTTGAAGGCGGTTACAACCCCCGGCAAGAAGACCAGCGCCTCGGGCGACACCTGCCAATCGTAGAGACGCTGGAGGCGGTCCACGAAGACTTCCCGGAGTTCTGGCGGATCCCAACCGTAGCCGAACACTCCGTGCTCAACACGTTCATGGAGCGCGCGGATCACCGGCTCGGGCGACCTGAAATCCATGTCTGCCACCCACATCGGTAGCACATCTTCGTCGTAGTAGTTCCATTTCAGGCTTTCCGAGTGACGCCTGTCAATACACTGGTCGAAATCGTGGGTCATGCCACAGACTCCTGCTCCCTACTCAACAGCGGGCGCTTGATCTAGCGTAAAAACGCGGTAGCTCTCCGCATGAGCCAGGCATTTCTCCTTGCCGGCCTCTGCGCTCCATTCCTTGATCATCTCGGTTGGATCCCAGTCTCCCATCTGGCTGGCGTGCTGCTTGAGCGCCGCGATCTTCTTGTCAAGAGTTTCCGTCACGTCCACCCACACGTTTGCCTGGTCATTGCCGTAGATGTACACCTGGCGCACGCGATGCGCGGCCCCGACCTCGGGCCACAACAAGGGCATCCCACTCGCCGGGGCCGCGGCGTCCAGCGCCGCTTGAGCTGCCGCGCGATGGTCTGGGTGATTGATGTAGTCACCATCCGCGAACAGCCGAGTGGGATCCCAGCAGATGACAACCTCCGGCTTGTACTGACGAATCACACGCACCAACTCACGGCGTAAATCAAGCGTTGGCTCCAACTGGCCGTCGTCATAACCGAGGAAGACCAGCTCGCTCACGCCCAAGATTGCGCACGCTGCACGTTGCTCGGTGCGACGAATATCCGCCAGTTTCTCGCGAGTCATGTCCGGATCCAGGGAACCAGCATTGCCGTCGGTGCAAACCACGTACGTGACACGGCAGCCGGCTTTCGCCCATTTGGCCACCGTGCCGCCCACCGTGAACTCCGCATCGTCGGGATGGGCTACAATGACCATCGCCGATCCAGGCACGCCATCCTCTTGCATACTCTCTTCATCTCCATTCTTCGCCTGCACACTATCAGTCTCGGCTTTCCAGTGGCCTCACGCACCGTCAGCTCATGCTCTACAGGTGTTCTCCCCTTGAACTCTCGCTGCACTCCGCCAGCCGCAGCAGCACGGCCGACGAAGTTGGCGGCGACAAGGATTCCCGGTCTCGGGGCGCTGTCCCTACGCCTGTACAAGATTGTCGGCCTGGGGCTGCGCTTCCCCGAGCAGGGCAGAACACCCCTCCCTGGCGGAGCCATTGATCTCCAGTGGGGAAGGCATTCACAGCAAACTGACGGGATCTACGTCCACACGCCAGCCCCGCCCGAAGTCCACCCCCTCCAGCAGGGAGTACGGATCTCTGCCCCGCACTACCAAGTGCCAGCGGTACATACCACGTAACCGGCTCAAGAAGGCCGGCGCTGGCCCTATGAGATCGATCTCGGGTAGGCCCAACCGAGCGATCTTGTTCTGAAGCACCTCGTCCATGCGGTGCACAGCATTCTCGCAGCGCTCGGCATCGCGATGCACATAGATCAGCCTCACCAGCCGACTGAAGGGGGGGTACCTCTGCTGACGACGGAACTCGATCTCCTGTCTATAGAAGCCTTCATAGTCGTGGTGGCTGGCAGCATCGATGCTGTAGTGGTCCGGTGCGTACGTTTGCAGGATCACCCTGCCACCGAGGGGACTGCGGCCCGCCCGACCCGCCACTTGAGTCAGCAACTGGAAGGTACGCTCCCCCGCCCGGAAGTCCGGGAGGCGCAGCGCCGTGTCCGCCGACATCACACCAACCAGCGTCACCAGCGGTAGGTCCAGGCCCTTAGCTATCATCTGGGTACCGATCATCACGTCGGCCTCGTGGTTGATGAACCTCTCCAGGATCTTCTCGTGGGACATCTTGCCACCGGTCGTGTCACGGTCCCAACGCACGATCTTGGCCTCGGGAAACAGTTGGCGTGTCACCGCCTCGACCCTCTGCGTGCCCAGGCCGAACTGCTTGATCCGCCCGCTCCAGCAACTGGGGCAGGAATCGGGCAGGAATGTACGCCAGTTGCAGTGATGGCAGACCAGGTCTTCGTCCGCCGAGTGATAGGTCAGAGGTACGTCGCACCGCTTGCACTTCAACACGAAGCCGCAGTCGCGGCAGATCACGAAGGTGGTCGCCCCGCGCCGGTTTAGGTAGAGGATCACCTGCTCCTTGGCAGCGAGGGCTTCGCCCATAGCCTCGCGCAGGGCCCGGCTGAAGATGCTGCGGTTGCCGGCCTTCAGCTCCTGCCGCAAGTCTACCACCTGGACCGGCGGCAGGTCCATGTACATCGCGTCTTCGTACTCCGCGCCCGGCTCCCTGACCATGGTGATACGTCGTTCGTCCAGGCCGTGTCGAACTCGCTGCTCCTCTAAACGGCGGCGATGCCCCATGATGCGCTGGGGCAGGTGCAGCAGTCGGTACCTCCCCCGCTCAGCGCGGTAGTAGGAAGCCACATCCGGCGTGGCTGTCCCTAGTATAACCTTGCACCCACTGATCTCCGCCCTCCTGATAGCCACATCCCGGGCATGATAGCGAGGCGTTCTATCCTGCTTGTAGCTCCACTCGTGCTCCTCGTCGATGACGATCAGCCCCAGCCTCGGCAGTGGTGCGAACACCGCCGACCTCGAACCGATCACGATGTCCACCAGCCCATCGCGGACCCGACGCCAGCCGTCGTACCGTTCGCCTATGGACAGCTTGCTGTGCAGCACGGCTATCCGACCCGGAAACCGAGCCGCAAACCGACGGATCGTTTGCGGGGTGAGGGCTATTTCGGGGACCAGGACGATGGCCTGCTGCCCCGCGGCCAGCACGTCCTGCAAGACGCGCAGGTAGACCTCCGTCTTCCCGCTCCCGGTCACGCCATGGAGCAGGAATACCTCGGATTCCCGCTCTTTCAGGCTCCCGATGATCTGCCTCCACGCTTCCTCCTGAGCAGAGGTCAACTTGAGAGGGGAGCTGGGCACAAAGACACGTCCCTGGAGCGGATCCCTCCACACCTCCTGCTCCTCAACCTCTACGAGGCCCTTGTCCAGCAGGGCTCTCAGAGTGGAACTGTTACCCCCCACCTCGGCGTAGATGTCGGATACGGCGGCTGGGCCTCCTTCGTCGAGATACTCAACAACGGCCTTCTGCACTCGTGCCCTCGTGAGCCCCTCCATCACCTCTGGTGACAGCCCTTCCTTGAGGCGGGCAACCCGTTCCGTCTTTGGCCTCACCTTTGCCTCGGTCAACTGCGAGCGCTTCACGATCAGCCCCCGGCGGGCGAGCCCGTCCACTATGGACCGGTAGTCCCTCAGCCCCAGCCTCCGACCGATCCCATCCAGGGGCACCTCTCCTCCACGCTGAAGCAACTCCAAGATCGCCCTCTGCCGACCATCCAGATCGGCGGGAAGAGCAGCTCCCTCGCTCAAGCGAAGCATAACCTGGGTCTTGCGCGCCACGCCCGGGGGTAGCATGAGGAGCACTACGTCGATCAGCGGAGCCAGGTAGTAACTGCTGATCCATGAGGCCAGTTCCACCTGGTCGGGCGAAAGGACCGGTGTAAGATCGGCTATCTCGTACAGTTCCTTGGTCTCGGCCACCGGTGAACTGTCGTCGAAGCCAAAGATCACACCCTGGAGGCGACGGGGTCCGAAAGGTAACAGCACCAACTGCCCCAGTCTCACGTCCTCGCGAAGCTCGGACGGTATAGAGTAGTGAAAGGTCTGCGTCGCGTACGCCTCGCCAGCTTCATCGTCCCGAAGCGCGCCGCGAGCGATCCTGCGCGGCTGTACCCTGGTGTTGACCACGACCTTGGCGTATTCCATCGACCTCTCAACCATAATATACCATCGCTGCCCGGCCCATACCAAGACCTGTCGGCAGCTCACCAGGCGACGAGTCCAGCGTGCGGCTCATCTGCGGGGAATGTGCGGCGGCTCCACCCAGTCACGGCGACACAGTAGCCGCACGGCATGCCGTGCAGCTACGAAGTCACGGTTTCCCTGCGCATCCCCCGCCGCCTATGTTATAATGTCTCCCAGATCGTTTGGTGGATTGGGAGGTCTCGGTGCGTTTCTTCATCGCCGGCATCATGCAGGGGTCCAGGCAGGACGACGACATCTGCGATCAGGATTATCGCAACCGCATCAGGGACATCGTCTCTCTCAAGTATCCAGAGGCCGAGGTAGTCTGCCCCATGGAGTTGTACCCCGACAGTGTGGGCTACGCCTACGAAGAAGGCAAGGCGACCTTCCTGGATCTGGCCCACCGGGCCGCTGAGGCGGACGTGCTGGTCGCCTATCTGCCCGAGGCCAGCATGGGCACCGCCATCGAGATGTGGCAGGCCCACGGTGCTGGTGCCCACATCCTCACCATCTCCCGCATGGCTGACAATTGGGTCATCAAGTTCCTATCTGATCGGGTCTTCGCCACCATGGAGCAGTTCGAGCAGTTCATCGCTAGCGACGGGCTGGCCGAGATGAGCGCAGCCAGCAATGGCGGGCCTGGCCGGCCCGCGCATTAGTCATCACATGGACTCTTCACAGCAGCCTCTGGAGAAGCAAGTCGGCGAGCTTCTGTCTCGCCGGGGCTGGACCCTGGCCGTGGCAGAGTCCTGCACCGGGGGCCTCCTCGGCCACCTCATCACCGACGTCTCCGGGAGCTCAGCCTACTTCCAAGGCGGAGTGATCAGCTACTCCAACGAGGTCAAGGAGCGGCTACTCGGTGTTCCCCACGAGACTCTGATCGAGCATGGGGCGGTGAGCAAGGAGACCACCCTCGCCATGGCCCAGGGCGCCCGCCGCCTCCTCGGCGTCGACGTAGCTCTGTCCGTAACGGGCATCGCGGGGCCGACAGGTGGAACCGTGGAGAAACCTGTGGGTCTGGTCTACATAGGCCTCGCGGCAGAGGAAACCGAGTTGTGGGAGAGGCACGTCTGGCAGGGGGATCGGGACCAGAACAAAGCTCTATCCGCCGAAGCTGCCCTCAATCTGCTCCTGCGCTACCTCACGCCTTGAGCATACCTCCACTCCAACCTATCCCGCCTCGGGTCGCTCCTCCAGTCGCGGCAACCACACCATCATCAGCAGCGCCGCCATCAGCGCCAGCCCGGCGCCAAACAAGAACGGTGCCGAGGGGCCGAACCCCTTCCACGCCCCTGCGCCCTGCCACAGCACCCCTGCCAACAGACTGGCCGGGAAGGCTGTCGCTCCGACCGCGGCGTTGAGCAATCCGTAGGCCGTGCCCCGCCGCTCCGGGCTGACGATGTCAGCCACCAGAGCTCGGACCACGCCTTCCGTCACCCCGTAGTAGACCCCGTAGAAAGCGTAGAGCAGCCAGACCTGCCACCCCGTCCCCGCAAAGGCGAACCCCAGATAGACGATGCCGTACAGGAGCCACCCGCCGACGATGACGCGTCTCCGCCCGATGCGGTCAGACAGCACTCCCGCAGGCCCAGAAACGAGGGTGTAGGTCAGATTGAGGGCCAGCAGCGCACCCATCACCGCCAGTACAGACAGTCCCCGCTCCTGAGCGCGCAGCACCAAGAAGGCATCGGAGGAGTTTCCCAGCGTGAACAGCACCACGATGAGGAGGAAACCTCGGAAGCGTGCATCGAACCCCTTGAGCGTGAGGGACGGGCGCTTGACGCCGTCAATGCGGCCGGGGACCTCCCGAGCGCCCACAACCAGAACCAGCACCGCCAGCGCCGCCGGGACGATGCTCAGCAGCACCACCGTCTGAAATGTTGCCCGCTGGAGGATGCTGCCGCTGGCCTGCATCCTCCACACCACTCCAGCAGCTATCAGGACACCGCAGAAGGCACCCGCGGTGTCCATGGCGCGATGAAAGCCGAAACTGAGCCCGCGGCGGTCCTCCCCCGTCGAATCTGCGATCAGGGCGTCGCGGGGCGCGGTGCGGATGCCCTTCCCCACCCTGTCGGCGAAGCGCACACCCAGGACCCAGGACCAGGAGCCGGCCAAGTAGAGGAAGGGCTTGGCCAGTGTGGACAACCCATAACCCGCCACCGTGAGCCACTTTCGCCGCCCCAGCTTGTCCGAGAGCCAGCCGGAGAAGACCTTGAACAGACTTGCCGTGCTCTCGGCCAGGCCCTCGATCAGACCGACAACCGCCGTGCCCGCACCCAGCACGTTGGCCAGGAAGAGCGGCAGCAGGTTGACGATCATCTCGCTAGAGATGTCGGTCAGGAAGCTGGTGACGCCCAGGACCCATACGTTGCGGGGCAAGCCGCCCCAGCCAGGGGACCCCGCCGCAGGTCCGTGAGTAGAGTCCGAGGATCCCTTGTTGTCCATGTACGACCAACCACCACGTAGCCGCACGGCACGGCGTGCGGCTACCGGAAGTCTGCATCAAGAGAGACCAAGAACGTCCAGTACGACCGACCCCATCGTCTACGGAGAACCCTCCTCCCAAGGCAAATCGGCCTCCAGCAGCACCTGGTAGGCCCGTCCCTCCTGAGACCCAAAGAGCTGCCCCGCAGGATAGCGCAGCAGGAACTCCTCCACAATCCCATACTGCTCGCCCTCCAAATGGATCCCTTCTTCGGCTTCGAGTAGGGCCATCCCCATCAGCGGCGTGTCCCACGGTGCCACCTGGTTCGCCTGGCCGGCTGGAAGGCCGTCTATGGGACCCAAATCCGTAACGGATAGGGTGCCCGAAGCGGGAGTGAAGACCTGCGGCTCAGCGGGGCGGATGCTCAGAAGCTCCTCGTACGTGGTCGAGAACGCGCTGGGCGCGTCAGGGTAGTCGAATGGATAGATGGACACAGTCTTGGTGCCACCCGTGAGATTGACGAAAACGTGCCTCCACGGCCTGTCAGGAAGCGCGGGAGAGGGCATATAGCGGTCATCAAGGCCAAAGAAGCCGCTGTCTGCGATGAAGATAAGAAGTCGATCCAGTTCCCCCTCTTCGAGGTAGCCGATGGTGACCGCCCGGTCGATGCCCACCCTGGGATCCTGATCCTCCGTCGCAAAGACCACCAGACCGTCGCCATACACCATCACCTCAGGCACGTGCCTGCCCGGAGAGGGAGGTTTCAATCCCCCGAATGTGTCGGCTTCGATAACCAGCGCCTCCGCGCGGTGATCGTACTCCAGCGAGACAGGGGCAACGGATGAGGGGGTGGCTTCTTGTATCGGTCCGGCGCAAGCGGCCAAGACCAGAAGCAACGTCGTGAGAGCTGCGGTTTGCTGGGTTCTCGTCACGTTGAGCGCCAATGAACAAGGGAGGGGGTGGGCTCGACATCGCACTTGCGCGCCGGCCCACCCCTTCGTAGTCTACATCGGCGGCGTGATGCCGAGCGGCTGGTTGACGTCGCTGATCTCCATCGAGAAGTTGAACGCGCCGCTCTCTCCCTCACAATCTGCCTGCGCGCTCATCTGTCTCTTCACGGGATATCTTCCGTCCACAGCCACCCAGATGTCGTCCTCCACCGAGGCGACACTACAGCCAATCGTGAAGGCCCCCCAGGACGCAGACTCCGCGCTGCGGTAGTGGTCGCACGCAACCCCGTTCACCGTCTCCTGCCCGGCGTACTGTACGTCCTCCGGATCTCCCACGAAGAGGGCGTCCCACCAGTAGAGCATGCTGAAGGCATCGAAGACGTCCAACAGCGACTCGTCCATGACAGGGACCTCCTGCCAGGCCTCGTCGCCCTCACGCATCCACATCTTGGTCTGCTCCTCGATGTAGATCATCTCCATGGCGGTGACCGTGCCATCGGAAGTGCTGGAGAACTTCAGGTGTTCCGCCTTCGTGGGCAAGGCCTGGCGCCGCCCCTCGATGTCGAGCACCATCTCCTCAGCACTACCCGCCATCGTGCTCAACCCATCGATGTGAAGCGTGTAGGCGTAGGAGTTGAGGCCGTCCAGGGCATCCACGTCCAGATCGAAGGGCAACTCCTCTTCCGGCGGGGTCTCGGCCTCAGGCTCGCCGCAGTCCTGGGGACAGGTCTCCTGGTTCTCGGCCCCCTCGCACACGCCGTCTCCACAGATTTGCTCGCCGGCCGCTGGCTCCTCTGCGGGAGGAGCCGAGGCCTCAGGGGTCTCCTCCTCCGAAGGTACCACATCACTCACGCCCGGAAGCCCAGGCAGCGAACAGGCCATGGTGAGTGATACCAGGAGCATCAGACTCATCGCCATGGTCAACACTCTTGCTCTCGTATCCATTCTTGGTCCCTCCTTTACCCTCAATGGGTATTCCGTCGCGCACATGCCATAAGCTGTTCCATACAACTGTCGAAGTGAGTCGTCGAATCAGGCAGAGCCTGCCAGCCACCGATGTTTGGTGGCATCAGGCTACAACAGGCTACCTAGGATGGTATCAGTCCTCTGAGCAGAAGCAGTCCACCTATGGCGACCACCCCGCCCAGGGCGCACAAGAGGCACACCTTGGCCCACGGTCTCGATCTGCCGCTTCCCTTGAGCAGCAAATAGATCCCAACAACCAGGCCTACAGGGGGAACGAGGAATGACAGAACATAGATCAGCAACTCGGGGCGCCGTTCCCACTCCACGAGCAGAGGGCTCGCGTTGAAGATCGAGGAATAGGTTCCACTGATAATGCCGATCAAGAGGGTGAGCACGAAGTTCCTGATGGTGACCCCGCCGTACAACAGGAGCGCGCTCAAGGTGAAGACCACCGTGAGCTGTGTGTTGATGGAGCGATCAAGGGTCTGAATAACGCTGTGGTTCACCACATCCTCGATGGGAGAGCCAGCGTACCGCTTGCTATTCTCTCGGATGCGATCGAAGACGACGATGCTGTCGTGGACCGAGAAGCCTATGACCGTCAAGAGAGCCGTGAGGAACAAGCTATCCACCTCCCAACCATGGAGGACACCAAGGATGGAAGCCAGCCCCACGACCACGAGAATGTCGTGAACCATGGCGATAATCGCACACGCGCCATACCGCACCGGATTCGATACATGACGAAAGGCAAAAGAGATGTAGATCAGGATAGCCCCGGCGGCCAGCGCGACCACCATGTAGGCCCGCCTCTGCACCTCGCCCCCCACAGACGGCCCCACAGACTCGAAGCGCAGTTCCGTCAATGTGCCGAAGCGCTTCTCCATCTCGTCCTCAATCGCCATCTTCGTCTCGGAGTCCAGCGTCTTGCTGCGAATGAGGAACACGTTGCCCTGAGAGCTCTGCACGACGGTGTCGCCGAAGCCGTACTCCCCGAAGAGTTCTTTCACTTGGGCAGGGTGGACAGCCGCACTTTCTCCAAACTGCACCTCCAGCATCGACCCGCCAGTGAAATCGATGGAGAAGTTGAGACCGAAGAGGATGAGCGAGATCAACCCCGGCACGACCACGATGGCCGATATGAGATAGTACCAATAGCGCTTGCCAACTATGTCGAGCATCTCTATCCTACACCCCGAACCAACGGTGGTGCTTGACCACATCCAAGTCTATGATCAGACGCAAGAAGGTGCGGGTCACGATGATCGCCGTGAACATACTCACTACCACTCCCAGCCCCAACGTCAGCGCGAACCCTTTGACGACAGACGCACCGAAGTAGGAACCAAACCAGAACAGAATCGCACAAGTGATGAGGGTGGAGAAGTTGGAGTCGCGAATCGACGGCCACGCGCGACTGAACCCCTGCTCCACGGCCAGGCGCAGGCCCTTGCCAGCACGCAACTCCTCCTTCATGCGTTCGAAGATCAGGATGTTGGCATCCACAGCCATGCCCACCGACAGTATGAAACCTGCAATGCCGGGCAACGTCAGCACCACCGGGATGAACTCGTAGAGAGCCACCACGACGACAGCGTAGATCACCAGCGCTACATCGGCCAGCAAACCAGGGAAGCGGTAGTAGAGGAGCATGAACACGATTACCGTGGTCAACCCTATGAGTCCAGCGAGCAGACTCTTTTGCAAAGAATCCTCGCCCAGCGTCGGCCCCACGGTGCGACTGGTCTCGACCCGTAAGGGAATGGGCAGCGCTCCATACCGAAGCCGAATCACTATGTCTTCCGCTTCCTCCGGCGGGAAGCCGCCTTCTCTGGTGATGCGCACTTTGCCGTCGGGAATGGCCTGGTTAATGGTGGCACAGCTCACCACCTCTTTGTCCAGGACGATACACATCAACTGCCCCACGTTCCCCGCGGTATAAGCCGCAAAGAGCGCAGCTCCCTCATCGTTGAGCTGGAAGTGGATCTCGATCAGCCCCAGTTCGCCGAAATCCATGGCGGCCCCAGTCAGGTGACGCCCGGTCAAGATGGTCTGGTAGACCGGCCCCTCGGGCTCGACCGACACCGAAGGCGTGAGGGGAACGGTTGGCGTCAACTCTGGCGTCGCCGTGATCATCACGGTAGGCGTGACGGGCGTGGCCAGCGAGACCTCCTCGGTGGTCGTGACCACCGCCCCAGGAATCAGATAGTCATAGCCAGCATGGATGAACTCCAGAAGCCCAGTCTCGCCAAAGGTCTCGATGGCCCGCTCAGGGTCTTCGATTCCGGGCAGTTCGACGATGATTCGCCTGCTACCCGAGAGCTGAATCAATGGCTCGGATACGCCCAGACCGTTGACCCGCTGCTCGATGATCGCCCGAGTCGCCTGCATGGCCGCAGCGTCCACCGTCTCCTCGGCCGGGAGATCGGCTTCGAGTAGCACCTCCAGACCACCCTGAAGATCCAATCCCCTGCGCAGCTCCAGGTCGCGATCCACGTTAATGGGACCCAGGTGGATGTGAATCCCTGGATTGCCGGGTAGATCCACCCAGGCCGCTCCCAACGCCAGCACTATGATACAGCCCAATAGGGCCACAGTTCTATGCCTGTCGGTGAACACTCTCACTTCCTCGTCTTGCTTCAGTCAACGGCGCCAATTATAGTCGGTGGCCTCTGGAGTGTCAAACCCCACAACTAGACGATCTTCTCTCTCACTGCACCGCTCACATAGTCCATGACCCACACAACCACGGTGATCGCCCACACAGCGACGCCTGCTTGCTTGTAGCGCAGCAAGTTGACCCACTGGATGAGCAGGAAGCCAACGCCGCCCCCGCCCACCATACCGATCACCGTTGACATCCGCACATTGATGTCCCAGCGGTAGATGGTGAAGGCCAGGTACGGAGGAACGATTTGGGGCACGACGGCGTACACGATGGTCTGGAGGGCATTCGCGCCGGTGGCCCGAATAGCCTCGATGGGGCCTGGATCTATGCTCTCCACTTGCTCAGAATAGAGCTTGCCCAGGGCGGCAATCGAATGCATGCCCAAAGCCAAAACTCCGGCGAAGGGACCGATGCTGACCCAGACGGCGAAGATGATCGCCCAGATGAGCGGCTCAATGGAGCGCACGATGTTGAAGAAACCCCTGACCGCGAAGTAGATGATCACGGTGCCCCGGTGGCCGCCCGTCAAATTCCGCGCCCCCAGGAAGCTGAGGGGCACAGCGATGAAGATGGCAAAGCTGGTCGCCATCAGCGCCAGGAACACGGTCTCTATCATCTTTTCGAACACGACCCTGGCCGTCTCACTGGGGTAGGGCAATCCAACGCTCCACCTCAACTCCGCCTCAACCTGCTGCAATTCCTCGGACTCAGCCACCTCGGGTACCGAAATGCCCAGCACGAAGTGTCCGTTCTCGTCCGAGTCGAAATGCTGCAACGACCTCTGGGTGCCTACCGGTGGGGTCCACCTCAGGGTGCCCCTGGTGTTGGGCCTGAAGTTGAAGCCCTCAACGGAGAGAGGCTCGCCAGGCGAGCCACAGGTCTGCGACAGCACGAGGTATGGTTCCGACTCGCTCCTGGTTGCCTGGGCAGGGGACGGGTCCCCACACGGTAGCAGGAAGCCGGCGTAGGCGCTCTGGTACGCCCTGTCCCGCGACAGCAGATCCGGCTGGATGATCTGCGTCACAATGTGCACGATGTCCGGCGCCCCCGTCACCAGCGTCTGCAGATCGATCTCCGTCACCCGCCAGCCATACGAATAGACGATGATCGCCACCAAGAGCACCCCCACGAAACGCCACGAGGACAGGAGGCCCCGCGGCCTACCCTTCATGTCCTTCCCTTCCTGATCACTCACTGCCGGGGTTCCTCCTATCGTATCTCTACCTGGATGGCATCCTCGCCGTAGATCTCCTTGAAGCGGTCGTCGTCTATGTCCGTCGGCAGGCCCTGGAACACCACCTCACCGTCCTTGAGAGCGATCATGCGGGTGGCATACGCCCGTGCCAGGCTGAGGAAATGGAGACTGCACAACACAGTCACCCCGTCCTCTTTGTTCAACTGTTCAACGTATCTGAGGATGGAGTGTGACGTAGCTGGGTCGAGACTGGCTACCGGTTCGTCGGCCAGGATCAATCTGGGGTCCTGCATCAAGGCACGGGCGATACCGACTCTCTGTTGCTGTCCCCCGCTCAGTTCATCGGCTCGCTTCTGGGCCTGGTTCAGAATCCCGACCCGCTCCAAGCAACCTAGAGCTTTGTCTACGTCCTTCTTCGGAAAGCGGCCCACCGCACTTCGCCACGGATTGACATAGCCGAGCCGACCTGAAAGCACGTTGGTCAGCACAGATGAGCGCTTGACCAGGTTGAACTGCTGGAAGATCATGCCTATGCGGCGCCGTACCTTGCGTAGCTCCTCGCCAGATAGTTGGGTGACGTCAACCCCGTCCCAGATGATACGCCCCTCCGTCGGCTCTATGAGCCTGTTGATACATCTCAGCAGCGTGGACTTGCCGGAACCGCTCAGCCCGATGACGACCAGAAACTCTCCATCCTCAACGGTGAAACTCACGTTCTTGAGCGCCACAGTGCCACCGTCGTAGACCTTGGTTAGGTTCTGTATGTCAAGCATGACGCCCCCCTCCCACCACGCCGTCCGACGCGATACGCCTGGACGACGACTCCGTTGCCATATCTGTGTCTATAGTAGATTGGGCAGAGGGAAACCCCTGCCCAATCTCGACTCCATGCACACCACACCAACCCAGGAAGGGCCAGGTCCTTGTGCCACTTGGTGCTACTCGAGGATATCCTCCTCCGTCCATCCCAGAATGTTGATGGCGTTGCGAACAGGCTCGTAGTAGCTGTCGTCCACCTTGCCGAAGCCGGTGATGTCGTAGAAATCCGCGTCGGCCAGCACGGCGTGCCCCTCTTCCGTGGCCGCGTAGTCGATCAGCGCCTGGACTATGGTGTCCCTCATGTCGCTGGGGAAATCGCTCACGAAGCTAACCGTGTCGTTGGGGATGCGCTCGCTGAGGGCCAGGATCATCACGTCCTCCACAGCCTTGGGGTTAGTGGCCATGGCCGCGACACGCGCGTCGCGGACCATCAAACCGCCTTGCCACACGTTGTAGCTCCCGTCTTCCTGCTCCTCAATGGTGAAGTCGCCCCCGGGCTCAGGCGGCTCTCCTTCGGTCCAGTCCTCCACCGAATCGCCAGGCGGCGAGAAGAAGCAGGTGCCGAAGTCAGCGGTACCGTCCAGCACGGCCAACACGGCCTGCGGGTGGCCTCCCGCCTCGACCGTCTCGCCAGGTGTGATGCCCTCCAAGCTCAGCAACACCGTCGGCCACAGATATCCAGACGTGGAGGTCAGGCTGGGCGCGGCCCACTTCTTGCCTTCCAGGTCCGCCAGCGATGTGATGCCGCTGTCCCGGCGGACGACGAACTCGGTCCAGTATGCCGTGCGCCCGTAGCGAATGGTGGCCAGGGCCACGTCCACGCCGCACTGGTCACGGGCCAGCACGTAACCCAGCCCGGGGATGAAGGCCACGGTGTCGCCTTCGGCAGTACACATGGCTTCGATGGTGGCCGCATAGGAAACGGGGACTGAGACATCGAAGTGGATCCCCGTCTTCTCGGTGATCCAGTCGGTCATGGCCTTACCCCCCGACTCGATCACGGCCACGTCCACCGAAGGAACGAACATCAGCTTGACCGGGTTCTCGGCGGATCCCAGCTCCGCCGGCGGCGCCGCGCAGCCGCTCAACAGAACGGGCGTCAAGAGCAGGGCCAACCCCATCACAAGCAGTAAGTACTTCTTCATTTCTTTTCCCTCTCACCCTTTCCCTTTCCTTGCCAGCGTTTGCTCTCGTATCCTAGAGCTTGAACGTGCAACACTGCGGTCAGCAACCTGTCCCTCGATATCACCCCCCTTCTCCATCGGAATCCTGGCCACTCAAACCAACCCATTACATTGATACACCGGACCTGCCGACCGTTGCCATATCATACCATAGCTGTGTCGGTGACACAACCTCGCACCATCACGCACGCACAGCATGAAGCGCTCTCGGCCACACCCCCGCCTCGGTCAGGCGCTCATCAACCTTGTGGGCGATCTCCCCCAAAGGCACTTTTACGCCCTGGTCTCCTCTTCATACACACGTGTCCACGCTGGGCATGTGCTTAGGGCCGGTTGGTCTATTGGGCTACAAGGATAGTATAGTAATCCCTTTGTAGAGATGCAAGGTAGTCGTACTAGTAGGACCGTGGATTAGTGGACGGCGGGATGGCCCGTGGCCTCTGAAAGCTATGTGTCGTAGGCACACCTGTAGACTGCCCCAACAGGTAGAGGTGGCGGAGAGCCGCTGTTGATGTGTCTGCCTGGGGACACGATGTGGACAAGAAGGCCAGTGCGAGAGCCCAGTGATCGAAGTGGTGTGGACAAGTGGACAGGTTGTGGAAAGAGCCGCGGCTGGGAAGTGCTCGTCGGGAGCGACAACGGGAATGGCTGGATAGCCCCAGGGTTATCCCCATTCAAGCGAGGTTATCCACATAATCGTGGCACTTTTCCACAGCGGGGGTGCTACACAGCAACGCTGGTGTACAGAGTTCCCTTGATAGCCAGCACGTCACGGCGCAGTTGGTCATCCTCTTCTATCTGGCGCGCGATCTTGTCGTGGCCGTGGATAATCGTAGTATGGTCGCGGTTGCCGAGCACCGATCCTATCTGCGCGAGCGAGCTGTTGGTCTCCTCGCGGCTGAGGTACATGGCTACCTGGCGAGCGAGCGCGAGGTCTTTGGTGCGGCGAGAGCCGCGCAAGTCGTCCTCCTGGAAGCGGTAGAAGTCGGCCACGGCGGCCACTATCTCGTCGATGGTGGGCGGTTGCTGGGGCGAGAGTGTGTCTGCGAGAGCTTGAGTGGCGAGATCGACGGACAGCGCGGAGAACGACATGCGGGTGAAGGCCAGCACACGGTTGAGGGCGCCCTCGAGTTCGCGGATGTTGCTTTGGAACTTGTGCGCAATGAGATCTAGGACCTCGTCGGGCACGTCCGCGTGGAGCCTTTCAGTCTTGAAGCGAAGGATGGCGATGCGGGTCTCGAGGTCGGGCGGTTGAATGTCGGCGATAAGGCCCCCCTGGAAGCGAGAGCTGAGACGCTCCTCCAACGTAGGGATGGACTGGGGTGGACGGTCGCTGGAGATGACGATCTGTCTCTTGAAGGAATAGAGGGCGTTGAAGGTGTGAAAGAACTCCTCTTGAGTGCTCTCCTTGCCAGCGATGAACTGAATGTCGTCCACCAGGAGAATGTCGACCTGGCGATACTTGGCTCGGAACTCGTCTGTGGTCTGGTTACGAATGGAGTTGATCAGGTCGTTGGTGAAGGTCTCTGAAGAGACGTAGAGTACGTCGGCATTGCGTGTGAGCGCGAGGTTGCCGACGGCGTGGAGGAGATGGGTCTTGCCCAGACCGACGCCGCCGTGTATGAAAAGAGGGTTGTAGCTTTCCCCGGGGTTCTCAGTGACCGCAAGTGCTGCGGCGTGAGGGAGCCGGTTGCTGCTGCCAACGATGAAGGTATCGAAGGTGTAGTGTGGGACCAGCAGTGGGGCGGGAGAGTGGTCTTCGGAGTCGGCGGGCGCGTCGTCCAGAAGCGCTGACGGGGGCGCGGATTGCCGTTCTTCTTGGAGTCTGGGTTTGACTACGAACCTGACCTCGGCGGTCTGGTTGGTGAGTCCGATGAGGGTCCTCTTGATGATCGTGAGGAGGCGATTCTCCAGCCACTCTTTGGCGTACGTGTTGTGTACGCCGATGATGAAGGTGCCCTCTTCGTAGGCGATGGGGAAGGTGTTGCTGATCCACGTGTCATACGTGGCCTTGGTCATCTGCAGTTGCAGTTCGCCCTTGGTCGCTTCCCACACTCCTTTGAGATCCATGATCCCTCCGAGTCGTCGTCGCCGCCTGCGCCTGGGCATCACTCATCGGTGAGCTGTACGATCACACTTCAAGGGTATATGAACAATGCTCGGCAGGTCTCCCTGGAGATGGTCGCCCTCCAGACGGTGTACCCGAGCCCCGGAATGGAACCGAGCGCTTCTGATGCCGGATCGAACAGAAGAAGGTGGCTCAGGTATTGGAGCCCCGGTACGGGAGCCGAACAGCGCGGCTGCCATAGGCCCTGCTATGCGTGTCCAGAGGCGGTCTTTCGGGCCACTGACTGTCATGCCCGTCAGGCGAGGAAGTTGCGCGATAGCCCGGGCTCGGTACAGTCACGTGGGAAGACAGGTCGATTCAGCCCTACTCAGGAACACACCGTCCGTATTGTAGTCGACCCGTGGGCATCATGCAATCCCACGGGGTTCGTGAAGGCGGCCGGGAAGAGCAGAGACGAAACGTCACGTGGTGGCAGGGACACTATATGTAGTAACCAGCGCCGGCTGCAGGGCTAGTGATGGTGGTGCCGATGCTTGGCTGGTCGGCTGGCCAAGAAACGCAAGTTTAAGGAACCTTATGGAAAGCTAGCGGCGGTTTGGCGGGAAGGGCATTCTCTGCTAGAATCCACGCTGCACCAAGTCACGTGGAGTGAGGTGGAGGATGGATCTGGCAGAGATGATTCGGGATGTCCCAGATTTCCCCAAAGAGGGGATCGTGTTCAAGGACATCACAACGCTGATCAAGGAGCCACAGGCCTTCAAGCAGGTGGTGGACATTCTGGCGGAGCACTACGCTGATCAAGAGATCGACCTGGTGGTGGCAGTGGAAGCCAGGGGATACATCTTCGGAGCACCCGTGGCCTACCAGCTTGGGGCTGGCTTTGTCCCGGTCCGCAAGGTTGGCAAGCTGCCTGCGGAGACGGTCCGTGAGGAGTATGAGCTGGAGTACGGCACGGACTCTGTGGAGATGCACCGGGACGCGATCCAGCCCGGGCAGAAGGTGCTGATCGTGGACGATCTCATCGCCACGGGTGGCTCAGCCGCAGCGACCGCGCGGCTTGTGGAGCGGCTGGGGGGTGAGGTGGTGGGCATTGCTTTCCTCATCGAGCTGGCCTTCCTGAGAGGTGTGGAAAAGCTCAAAGGATACGACGTCTTCACCGTGATCGAGTACTAACGTCATATCGTAGGCTGGAGCTCCGGTCAGCCGTGCTCTGTGGACAAAATGTGGATATCCCTGGCCAACACCCGAGTCATGGCCAACGGCCCGGTGCGTAGGTTTCGGGCGCAGGTACCGCGGTCATCCTGAGACAGGGACTTCAAATCGGCACGGGACTGCCGGCGGGGAGATGAGATTGGCGCCTCAGTCGGATCGGTTTTGACTGAGGCGCTTGTGCGCTACCGCCTCGAGGACGACTGCTTTGGCAGTCTGGGGATGAGCCAGGAGAGAAACGCGTCGTCGCTCCGTGTCTGGAGGAGGACCTTCCCCGGGCCGCTCAGATCGACGACCAAGCCTTCGCCGCTGAAGAGGGTAGATTTCATGCCGCCGATCCTCTTGACGCTGAAGCCCATGCCCTCGGTGAAGGCCACCAGATGGCCCGTGTCTACGGTTTGGCCTTCGCCCGCTGCCAGTTCCATCTCGTGTATGGCCCCGTAGCTGGAGAGGATCAGCGTGCCAACCCCGCTGCACTTGAGCATGATGAGGCCTTCTCGCGCGAAAAACGTCTGCGCCCCGCTCCACTTGGTGTCGATGTCGACCCCATCGGAGGAGCCGACGTAGGAGCCGGACTGCACCATCAACGTCTCATCCCGCAACTCGATGACAGCCATGTCACCGGGTAGGGCGGGGGCCAGCATGATCTGCCCTGCCTGCGCAGAGGCGCGATAGGTGTTCATGAAGAAGCTCTCTCCGCCGAGGACGGAGCGCTTGAGTGCACCCATCAGTCCCCCTTTGGCCTTCGTCTCGATGGCTACGTCAGGGGACATGCTGACCATGGCGCCTGCCTCTGCCTGGACGGATTCGCCGGGATCCAGGCTGACTACGGCCAGGGCGTATGATGGACGATATGTGATCTCAACCTGCATCTCCACACCTCCTGAAGAGCCATCTTGGTCCAGAAGGGATCTGCGTCGCTACTCGTCTTCCTTCTCGCGTGGATCCTCCACACGGCAACTCCTGGCCATTCAAGTGGAAACGCCCATCCTGGGCAGGATGACGCGCATCAGAACAAACCACGCGATGAAGCCCGCAAATACCACTAGTTGGGTAGCGGAAACGTCTAGCATCAAGTACCTCCGCCTTCCATTATACCTGGGCGGCCAGCCCACTGCAAGACACGGTATGCGCGGCGATCCCGGCATTCCGCGACGATGTTCCCTTCTGTCGAACGCGGCTCCGCCCAGAGTCGTTTGCCAATGCACATCAGTGACCCGGCTGTCGGCCTGGCTCACCAGGGATGAGGCAGAGCAACTGAGCCAACGCACGGCACATGTCTCCGCCATCTGGCTGGATCGGTCGGTCTCCGCCGCTCAGTAACGCTCTCGAGCCATCGTCGGACTCAACTCGACCTCTCTGATTCTAACCAAGGGTGCCATCCTGGTCACGAGAGTTTCCCTTTTGCCAGAGCCTGTGATAGAATCCGTTGGAAACCAAAGGAGGAAAGGACTGCCAGATGGGGGAGAAGATTGGGGTCTTCGTCGCCTGGCCCTACGCCAGCGGCGATCGGCACATGGGTCACGTGGCGGGAGCCTATCTCCCGCCAGACATCTTCGCTCGCTATCACCGCCTGCGGGGGAACGACGTGATCATGGTCTCAGGCTCCGACTCCCACGGAACCCCCATCACCGTCGCGGCCGAGCAAGAGGGCGTCTCGCCCGAAGAGCTGTTCCTCCGCTACCACCGCCGCTTCCTGGAGGGTTTTACAGAGCTGGGGCTGAGCTTCGACCTCTTCACCCACACCGACACCAAGAACCACCACGACGTATCGCAGGACATGTTCCTCAAGCTCGTGGAGAACGGCTACATCCACAAGGACGTGATGAGGCAGTTGTACTGCGAGCAAGAGCAGCGCTACCTGCCCGACCGTTACGTGGAGGGGACCTGTCCCCTCTGCGGCTTCGACAACGCAAGAGGCGATCAGTGCGACAATTGTGGACGTCCCCTGGACGCCACCGAGTTGATCGAGCCTCGCTGCAAGTTCGACGGCAGCACCCCGGTGGTCAGGGAGACGGAGCATTTCTTCCTCGACCTTCCCGCCTTCTCCGACCGTCTCACGGAGTGGCTGGAGGACAAGGACTACTGGCGCTCCAACGTCCTCAACTTCACGATGAACATGCTGAGGGATGGACTTCGCCCGCGCCCTATCACGAGAGACATGGAATGGGGCATCGACGTCCCGGTGGAGGGGTACGAGGACAAATGCATCTACGTATGGTTCGAGGCGGTGATCGGCTACCTCTCCGCCAGCATCGAATGGGCCAAGAACCAGGGCCAACCGGAAAGGTGGCGTGAGTGGTGGCAGCAGCCGGCCCGTGGGTACTACTTCATCGGCAAGGACAACATCCCCTTCCACGCCATCATCTGGCCCGCCATGCTCATGGGCTACGGCGACCTGAACCTGCCCTACGACGTACCGGCCAACGAGTACCTCAACATGGAGGGGCAGAAGCTCTCGGTGAGCCGTAACTTCGCCGTGTGGCTCCCTGAGTATCTGAGCCGCTACGACCCCGATCCTTTGCGTTACTATCTGACCGTCAACGCACCGGAGAATCGGGACACCGACTTTTCCTGGTATGACTTCTGGCGCAAGAACAACGACGAACTGCTGGCTACGTGGGGCAACCTGGCCCACCGTGTTCTCACCTTCACCTACCGCAATTTCGACCAGAAGGTGCCGGACCCCGGAGAGCTGACGCCGGGGGATCTGGCCATCCTCCAGAAGGTGGAGGGAGCCTTCGAGCCT
>CAZOBP010000028.1:0-23087 GCA_964577995.1 uncultured Anaerolineales bacterium | reverse complement strand
CTCGTACTCCTCCTTCGTCCCCAACTTATCGCCCAGGCTGTGGAGGCCCGTGGCTTCCCCACACCGGTCGCCGATCTCCCTGGCGATCTCAAGGGCCAGCTGGTAGTACCCCATGGCCCTCTGCACCTCCCCCAGGTCGGCATACGCACTCCCCAGGTTGCCGAGATCAACCCCTTCTCCCTGCCCGCACCCTTCATCCCGCGGCCACCGCCTTCTCATCCAGCAGCGTCCCCCAACAACAACTCCTCCAACACCCTTCCCACCCGCTCCAGGCTCTGCGGGCTCACCTTGTCGCAGGTATCCTCCATCGTATGCCAGTACGGATAGTCGAAGTCTATTATGTCAACTGCGGGAATTCCCTCATTGAGGAAAGGAGTATGGTCGTCCACCATGGAATAGCGCACCTCAGCCACGAAGGTCTCGTACCCCAGTTCGCCGGCGATGTCCCACAGCCTCGCCCTCAGCGCCTGGTCCGAATTGCCCTCGTAGTACAGTTGCTGATCCGCGTCACCCACCATGTCCACCACAATCACCCAGTCCGGTTCTACGGTCAGATGCTCAGCCATGTAGGCGGAGCCCACGCAGAACGGCCACCCCTCCAGCCGCCCACTGTCCTCCCCGTCGAAGAAGGCCAGCCAGACCTCGGTCTCCAGCTCGTACTGGCCCAGGACATCTGCCAGTTCAAGCAGCACGGCCACACCGCTGGCCCCGTCGTTTCCGCCCACGATCGGCTCGTTCGGGTGGTCGGGGTCCCGGTCGGCTACCGGCCTGGTGTCGTAGTGGGCCCCCAGCAAAACCACCGGCCCCTGCCCTCGCTTGCCGATGACGTTCCGCATCCCCACACCCCGGTAGTCAAACTCCTGGGTCTCCACTTCCCATCCCAGTTCCTCGAGCTGCCCGATGATGTAGTCGCCGGTGGCCCAGCCCGCCTCCGTACCTGGAGGTCGTGGGCCTATCTGGCACTGATCCAGAGCGTACTGGTAGGCCCGCTCCCCATCGAAGCTTCTCTTCTCCACCACCGGCTCCTCTGTGGCGGGGCCGGGTTCTGTGGCCGGTGTGCAGCCGCTCGTGAAAACGACGATAGCCAGCAAGCCCAGTAGCAGTGCCTTCAGCAGCCATCTTGCGCGCACAATCTACGCTGCGTCGCTCCTTCCCTCCATGCCGGCCTCGTCTATGTGGGCCTCCAGATCGTCCAGGGCTCGCTGGGAGTAGAGCTGATACCTGCGCTTCTTGCCACGAACACGCTGCTCCAAGGGAGGCAACAAGCCGAAATTGGGCTTCATGGGCTGAAAGTCGTCCGGGTCCGCCGCAGAGACGTACTTGAAGAGCGCTCCGATCATCGTCGTCGGTGGAAAGACGACCATACGCTCCTCCCTCACCGCGCGCGCCGCATTCAGACCGGCCAGCAAGCCGCCAGCCACCGCAGACACGTACCCCTCGCTCCCGGTGATCTGCCCAGCGAAGAAGAAACCAGGCTGCTCCCTCAACTCCAGCGTCGTTTCCAGGAGCGTGGGTGAATTGATGAACGTGTTGCGATGCATCTGTCCAAAGCGAACGAACTCTGCGCGCTCCAGGCCCGGGATCAAACGAAAGACCCTCTCCTGTTCCCCCCACCGCAGGTTGGTCTGAAAGCCAACCATGTTGTACAGCGTCCCCGCCAGGTCGTCCTGGCGCAGTTGCACCACCGCGTGGGGCCGCCCTCCAGCCCGAGGGTCGGTCAGCCCCACCGGCCTCAGAGGCCCATAGGCCAGGGCGTCACGCCCGCGCCGGGCGATGACCTCCACAGGCAGGCAGGCCTCGAAGAACCTCTGGTCCTTCTCCTCGAACTCACGGAGGGGAATAGTCTCCGCCACCAGTAGCTCATCCACAAGGCGGTGATACTCCTGTTCATTGAGGGGGCAGTTGATGTAGTCCCCGTCGCCGCGACCGTAGCGTGAACCCCGGAACGCCCTATCCATGGCGATGGAATCAGCGGTGACGATGGGGGCCATCGCATCGTAGAAGTGCAGATACTGCTCCCCCAGAAACCTCGCCAGATCCTGGCTCAGAGCCTCGCTGGTGAGAGGACCAGTGGCTATCACCAAGGGCCTGGCCTCCGGTATCTCTTGTACCTCCTCGCGCACGATGCGGATTTTGGGGTTGGCCTGGACCCGCTCGGTAACCAACTGGGCAAAGGCCTCCCGGCCCACGGCCAAGGCCCCCCCTGCCGGGACTGCCTTCTCGTCAGCGCAAGCGACCACCAGCGAGCCAAGGCGGCGCAGTTCCCCCTTCAGCAGCCCCAGCGCCCTGTCCGGCAGATTGGAGCCTAGCGAGTTGCTGCACACAAGCTCAGCGAGAAACCCGGTACAATGGGCCGGAGTCATCCTCCCAGGGCGCATCTCAAAAAGCACTACCTCCTGGCCGCACCGGGCAGCCTGCCATGCAGCCTCGGCCCCCGCAAGTCCTCCGCCTACGACTGTCACTCTTCCCATCGCTTCCGGCCCTCATTGTTCAGTATAACACATCTATCACCGTTGTTGAAATGACACAGCGGTTCTTCGGGGCCCTGACCCTGATTACTGTCACGTTCTGCACTTGCTTGCTTCGACGCGTGTGTGCGATTGCACGGGAGCCGCAAGTATGCTAGAATCTCTCTCCTTACGTCAATTGCGGAGGCCAAGGATCATGAGTGCGCTGGACATCATCGCCAAGAAACGTGACGGTCTGGCCTTGTCGAAGGAAGAGATCGAGTTCTTCATCCAGGGTATGATGGACGGCGAGATACCCGACTATCAGGTAGCCGCGTGGTTGATGGCAATCTACCTACGTGACATGAACACGGAGGAGACCAAACACCTGACCTACGCCATGGCCCACTCAGGACGGACTCTCGATGTGGAAAGAATCGCCCCCCTGGCGGTTGACAAACACAGCACGGGGGGGGTTGGTGACAAGACCACGCTGGTGGTGGCACCCCTCGTTGTCTCCGCCGGCCTGGCGGTGGCCAAGATCTCGGGCCGTGGCCTGGGGTTCACCGGCGGAACCCTCGACAAGCTGGAGTCCTTCCCTGGATTCACCTCCCAGCTCTCGGCGTCTCGCTTCCTCGAGAACTTTGCCCAGCACAGGATCGTCGTAGCTGGACAGACTCCGGACCTGGTCCCTGCCGATGGCAAGCTATATGCACTTCGAGACGCCACGGCCACCGTGGGGTCCTACCCCCTCATCACCAGCAGCATCATGAGCAAGAAACTGGCCGTGGGAGCAAAGGTCATCGTCTTAGATGTCAAGGTCGGCAGAGGGGCCTTCATGAAGACGGAAGATGAGGCGGTGGAGCTGGCCCGCAACATGATTGACCTGGCCAAGAGCCTCGACAAGCACGCGGCGGCTGTGATCAGCGACATGAATCAACCTTTGGGACGGGCCGTGGGCAACGCGCTAGAGGTGAAGGAGGCCATAGACACGCTCAGGGGCAAGGGACCACAGGACTTCGCCTCCCATTGTCTGACCATTGGCTCTCAGTTGCTGCTCCTCGCCGGGAAAGCCCAGAGCGAGGAAGACGCGCGGCGCCGACTGGAGGGCCTTCTCACGTCTGGAGAAGCGCTGAGCCAGTTAGAGATTCTGGTGAGAGCGCAAGGAGGGGATCCCACCCCCATAGCGAACCAGGCGCTCTTGCCCCAGGCTCCCGTGGTCCGCATGGTGGTCTCACCTCAGGAGGGGTACATCTCTCAGCTAGACGCGATGACTGTCGGGCTGTCAGCCGCGGACCTCGGGGCTGGGCGCAAGAAGAAGGGCGACCCTGTGGATCACGCGGTGGGCATAGTGCTGTACAGAAAGATCGGCGAGCATGTGAAGCAAGGCCAGGAGCTGTGCACCATCCACGCCCGTAGTGGGGAAGACGCGGAGCGCGCCGAAGCCAGTCTCTTGGAAGCCTACGCGTGGGAGAAGCACCCCGTCGAGCCGCCCCCGCTAGTCTACCGGATAGTGCACTAGACTTGCCTGCTGCCCCGAGCGCCAGACCGGCCCGGTTTCACTGACCGCAGGCCGGGCACGCTCTCAGTTCGCCCGGGTATTGCCCTTCCACGATCTGGTAGACGTAGACCGCTGGTTGCAGCGCCTGGGCGTTCTCGTCAAACGAAATGGGACCCGTCACCCCTTCATAGCCCTCAGTCTCGGACAGCGCCCCGATCAAGCCTTCCCTCGACGGCCTTCCCTCCTCAGCGATGTTTCTTTCCAGGGCATCGAGAAGCAGCCCAGTGGCGTCGTAGGCCAGAGGCGCATAGGGCCCGGCAGGTTGACCAGAGTATGCCTCATACGCTCCTGCAAAGCGCTTTTCTACAAGTGGTGGAGTGGCTCCCACATAGGTGACGCCCTCGGCTGCGTCGCCCGCGATCTGGACAAGCTGGGGACCGTTCAGTCCATTGCCGCCAAGCACCTGAGTGTCCAGTCCGGCTGTGCGCAGGCCGAGCAGCAACTGCGCCCCCTCGAGGACGTCACCGCCGAAGAAGAGCAAGTCAGGGCGCTCCTCACCGAGGAGGGAGATCAGTCGCGTCTGATCACCCTCTTGTACCTGGCGAAAGGTCGCCCCAGACCCACCCATACCGACCACGAAGCATTCCAACAGGTCCTTGGCGCCGCCGGCGGCGACGATGCTCCGCGCACCCATTTCCCCGACTGCGTACTGTGCTGCTGCCTTCCCTATCGCACAGTCGTCGGCCACCAGACGGAAAACCCCTTCGCTGCCATTCCCGGTCACGTCCGTCGCCGTGCTGGCAGGTACGATCAACGCCAGCCCCTCCTCCTCGTAGACTGGTATCGCCGCCACGGTGGTCTGCTCGCCAAAATGGCCGATGACCCCCACGATCTCAGGATCAATGGCCATCTCCCTCGCACGCTGAACTGCTGACTCTGGGTCCTGGTCGTCGTTCAGAGCCACCAGTTCCACCAGATACCCCGCCACACCACCCTGCTCATTACGCTCGGCTATGGCCAGTTTCGCTGCGTGCAGAGCCTCGTAGCCCAGGGGACGATAGAGACCCTCGAAGGGGGCCACCAAACCGATCTTGACCGTCGGTTGTGGGTACAGCGTGGGAAGACACCCAACTGCGGCACCGAGCAGACAGAACAGAAGCGTCGCGATAGCTAGCTTGCTCATGAGCCAGGACTACTGCTGCCCCTGATACAACTCCTGATTGCGCAGATGCTCCTCGTAGGTCTCCGCAAAGGCGTGTGAGCCATCGAATTTCGAGAAGAAGAACAGATAAGGGGTGTCAGCGGGTTCGAGCACAGCTTGCATAGAGGCCACTCCCGGGCTGCATATCGGGCCTGGTGGAAGCCCTGGATACAGATACGTATTGTAAGGTGAATCGACCGGGACGTCCTCTTCCAGCGACATCGGTATCTTCCACCACTGTCCCGAGTCCTCCTGGTACCCCAATGCGTACTGCACCGTGGGATCCGATTGCAGGTACATGCCTTGCTCCAACCGGTTGAGGTAGACGTTGGCGATAACTGGCCTCTCTTCGGCGATCACCGCCTCGCGTTCCACGATCGAGGCCAGAGTGACCACCTCATAGACACTCATGCCTGCCTCGGCTGCCGCCTGGCGCATGTCCGACGAGAAGCTCTCCGCGAAAGTCGTCACCAAGAGATCCAGAACCTGTGCAGCATCGTAGTCGACAGGTATCCGGTATGTCTCCGGGAAAAGGAACCCCTCCATAGAGACAGGAGCATCGCCCGGGCGATCCTGCAAGAAATCGTAGGGAGGGGAGGCAGAACGAACCAAGCCTAAGAACACACTGCTCTCCACGATGCCCCGCTCCTCCAAGATAGCAGCGACCTCCTCCGCTCTCTTGCCCTCAGGGATCGTCACCGAGACCTCGCGCAACCGCCCAAGTTGCAGGCTGTCTATCAGTTCGTTCATCGTCATGTTGGGTCGCAGCTCGTACTCACCGGCCTCGAGCTGGGCATCGACGCCCTCGTACCGGACCAACCACAGGAACAACTGGCTGTCTGTGATCAGTCCCTCACGCTGCAGCCGAGGCCCGATAGTGGCTGCCGTTTCACCGAAATTGATGGTGAACACGACCGGCGTGTCGTCGTCGCTGGCCGCGCTCTCGATGTCGCCCTTTCGCAAGTTCAGGTACAACCCGATCAGCGTCTTCTCCAGGGATGACATCTGTATGAGGCCGGGATCCACCTCCTGGCTGGCATCACCACCCAGCAGGTACTTTCCGCCCACGGCGATGACCCAACCTGCCAGTACCAGGGCCACGATGATCAATCCCCATCGAACCAGACCCCTTGCTAAGTCATCTCTTCCCAAGGAGTCCTCCTTTCCTCCTGCCGTTCCAGAGAATCGAGATAGTCCTGAAGAATCGCAGCGGCGGCCACGGCGTCGATCCGCTCTCTTCTTTCTTTCTTCTTCCTTCCTGCCTCGATCATGGCCTCGCGCGCCCGAACTGTCGAGTAGCCCTCATCCCACAGGACAACCGGTACATCCAACACCTGGTGTAGTTCCTTGGCGTAGATCTCAACCTTGCCCGCCTGCTCGCCCGCGGTGCCATCCGAGTGTAGCGGGTGGCCGACGACGACCTTCTCAACCTCGTGCTCCGTGACCAAAGACGAGATCAGCGCCAGGTCTGCCTGGTGGGAACGCCTATGGATCACCCTGATACCGCGCGCCACGATCTGCTGGGGATCGCTGAGCGCAACCCCTATGCGTCTGTCCCCTATGTCCAGAGACATCAGTCGCATGTAGTCCGCCCTCTGCGGCCCGTCACTCCACACCATTGTTGTCGGATTCGACGTTGACGGTGATGCGAAAGGGAAGCCATGGGAGCCGGCCCCACCATGCTGGGGAGACCTCGATCAGCGGGTCGCTTGCCAGACTGAGATGTCGCGCCAAGTACTCCTGCACGTCGGCAACCTCCATCCCCCTCACGCTCTGCCTGATCTCCCCGGCATCGATTTCTACCCAGCTCTGGCCCTGGGCAGAGACCTCAGCGATGAGTGTGCCATCATACTCAAGGTCGCTGATCTCATCAATGCTGACCTCGGTCTCGTCGGACAAGAGCTGGAACCCCTCCCGCACCTCAAGTTGAAGCATGCGCAGGCCAAGGAGGTCCACATCATCCCTGTCCACGACGGTCCCCCTGATCAAGGCTCGCAAGTGTAGGCCAAGTGAGTCCGCAACCTCTCCTGGGAACATGTCATACGTCTCCGACAGCAGAATGGTCGTCAGGGACTCGTAGGGCAGCGTCTCCTCACCCGTGAGTTGCACGACCAGAGATTCATACCCTTCTTCCTTGAGTCGCCTCAGGGAGGACTCTCTGAGTTGCTCCTTGTCGGCGTTGGTCACATACGTGACCTGGCTCATCCCGCCGCCCTGCGTGGGAGCATCGTTGATGACGTTAACCTGGAGGCCCATGGGACCTTCCACGCGGTTTATGGAGTACGCCGCCACGTTGCCGCTGGGTCCCGGTTCGAGGGCCTCGACGGCTGCGCGCGCCCGGCCACCCACGCGGGGAGGTAGCGTCACCTCGTCGATCGTCCGGAAGCGGATGGTCGTCCCACCGCTCGTAGTCACGACGGTGTCTGACATGACGGTGGTGGCCTCGCTTCGTTTGTTCGTGAAGACCACCTCTCCGGTGGCCCTGGCTTCCGGCTCATCCCTCAGGGCGGTTGTAGCAAGCTGGTCATTGCCCACGAGTTCGATCTCCACCACGCGAGCCGGAACCCGCAGGTTGATGAAGTCGATACTCTCCAGGTCCGGGCTCGCCGTCACCGTTAGTGTAGTGCTGACAGGGTAGATTACGGGATGTAGAGTCACGGTGGCCGTCGGGACGAAGATCGCCACGATCAGACCCAGAAAGGCCAACATGCCAACGAGCGCCAGACCAAGAACCAGCGTCGCGCCTACCCCCACCCCTCCTGCTGCCGGAGGAGCCACCACGGCCCGGCGCAGCGATTCCTGCGTGAGGCGGCCCCGATCCGGTCCTCGTCCCCGCCTCACCGGTCCTGACCATCTGGCGCCGCTTCCTCGCGCCGCACTCGTGAAGGTTGAGAACCCGAGGCTGTGGGCCAGTTCCCTCAAGCGGCGGTCTCTCGTCACCAGCGCAACTTCCTTGTCCAGGGCTGCGATCTCCCGTACAAGGACCTTCAAGTCCACGAGACTATCCAGACCAGGGCAGTCCTTCGGAACCACGAGCAGCACCCGGCGGCCATCGGCAGCCTTGATCCGCCCGCGAATCGCCGCGGGAGTATCTTCCGCCTCCGAATAGACTACCTCAGCCTGATTCAACTCCCCCCTCCCCCATGAACAAAGGCATCCGGCCTCTTCACGCCCCGCAGCAGGCTCTCCCAGGACGACACCGCTTGCCCACCGCGTGCGGAGCACCCGGCAACAGCCGTCGGAGCTACGTACTGCTGCCCTGTCAACAAGCCGGTCCTGTCCAGCACACCCGGTATCTCCCAGGGTCGCATCACCGTCACCTCGGGGCGCAACAAACCATTGGCCAGCCTCGCCCAGGGATGCGAACGGAGCACTTGTACGAGGTCGGGCAAGACGCTACTGCCGCCGCAGATGCCAAACTGCCAGGGAAGCCAACGACTGCCGCACATCCTGTACAATGCACTTTCCAGGAACGCCGCCCAATCCTCCAACGCCTGCTGCACGGCCGTTCGCACGGCGTCATAGAGCGGTCCATCCAGCCGCCCCAGACCGTAGGCAAGCTTCAAGCGCTCAGCGTCCACCGAGGAGATCTCGAGAGCCTCAGCTATGTGTGCTGTGAACCCGCTTCCTCCCAGAGCCAGACTGGCGGTAGCCCAGGCCATGCCTCCGCGTATGAGCATGAGGTCGGTCGAACTCCCGCCGACATCCAAGCATACTGCGTCCTTCTGCCCTCCAGCCAGCGCCAGCGGTCGCCACCCGGACGCCACCTTCAGTATCTCGAGCCCCAGCCGTTCTGTCACCGTCTTGACAGTGCGCAGGTACGAAGCCGGGATGACTACGTTGAATACCGCCGCAGTCAGCTTCTCACCTTGCAGGCCAACCGGGCTCGTCACACTCTGCGCATCAACCCATGTCCCAGACACGGATGTCTCCAGCAGGTCAAGCTTCCCATCGGTACCCACCCCGCGAGACTCTACCTCTTCGCTCAACTCGCGAAGCGCCAGGCGCTGAGCGCGCTTCAACACGTCCCTAATCTCGCTCTCACTGACCCGTCCCATGGGATTAGATCGCTGAGTGGTGATACTATAGGTTCGGGCTACCGTCAGGCAGTTCGGCACGCACACCACCACCCAGTCGGGCACCACCTGGTCTTCGTGGTTGCCCTTGGTCATGTCCTCAGCCTGTCTGAGAGCCCGATCACAGCCTCGCAGCATGGCCCGGACATCGACGGGCGCACCTCCATCGGGTGACAGGGGAACTTCATACCGCGCCGTTCCCGCACCGATAACCAGGCTCTCTCGTCCGTGTGACTCCACCACAAGGGCCTTGGCCTGCTCGGTGCCTAGATCGAGGATGGTACGGAAGTTGGGAGTCTCGTCGCCGACCGCGCGACTCCTGACTATGGTGGCCCATAGCTCACGCAATGCACACTCCTAGCCACCGGCTTCTTCGAGAAGACAAGGGGATACCAAGGCTTGGCCTGTGGAGCAGAACGTAGTCTAGCTCTGAGACACCAGATCGGCAACCAGGCCGAGAGCCTCGCCCATCCGCTCAGAATCCTTCCCGCCAGCCTGAGCCAGGGTCGCGTGTCCCCCGCCACCGCCTCCCGCGACGGCAGCCACCTGTTTCACCAAGCTGTCCGCCCTCAAGCCCTTGGCGACCAGGTCAGGCGTCACCGCAGCCACGAAGCCTGGCTTGCCCCCCATCTCGGCGCCCAGCACGATCACCGCGGACCCTAGACGATCTCTCAGCCAGTCGGTCATCTCACGCAGCATCTCCATGTTGGGCGCTTCCACCTCGACGGCCAGTACCTGGACTCCGTTCACCTCGCGCACGTCGTCAAGGGCTCTGGCAGTCGCAGCGCGGGCGATCTGTCGCTGCAACTCGCGCATCTCCCTACCCTGGGACTCCACCTGGGCAAGGAGCGCGTTGAGGTTGTTCTCCACCTCTGCGTGTGTGCCTCCCAGGGCAGTGGTCACTCTGTCTAGCAGGAGAAGCCTTTCGCGCACGTACTCCTCGGCCCCACGACCCGTGACCCCCTCGATGCGCCTCAGCCCTCTACCCACGCTGCCTTCACTCACGATGTGAAAGAACCCTATCTCACCCGTTGCCTTGAGATGCGTGCCGCCGCACAACTCTCGGCTGTAGTCTCCCGAGCTCACCATGCGGACCTCGCCGCCGTACTTCTCCCCGAAGATGGCGAAGGCCCCAGAGGCCACCGCGGTCTCATAGTCCGTGATCTCTGTGACGACCGGCAAGTCCTCCATGACCTTGGTATTCACACGCCGCTCTATGGCACTCAGCTCATCCGGTTCCACAGCCTTCAAGTGCGTGAAGTCGAAGCGCAGTCTCTCAGTAGAGACCTCGGAACCCGATTGCTGGGCATGGTCGCCGAGAGTCTCGCGCAAGGCCCTATGCAACAGGTGGGTGGCGGTGTGATTGCGCGCAATGTCCAGGCGCCTGCCCTCATCCACCCTGGCCACAACCTCTTCACCCGATCTCAGTGAACCCTGACTCACCTCTCCATAGTGCACGATCAGGCCAGGCAGAGGGCTCTTGGTGTCCGACACAGCGACCTCCCCACCTGGGCCAGTGATCGCGCCCGTGTCGCCAACCTGCCCACCAGCTTCGGCGTAGAAGGGCGTTTCCTTCAGCACCACTGAGACTCGGTCCCCCTGCACTGCCTCGTCGACGAGACGTCCATCCTTGGCCAAGTTGATGATCTCAGTGGCCGCTTCCATGGTGTCGTAGCCAACGAAGCCGGTCTCGGGCAAAGCCAGCGGACGGTAGAACTCCCCTTCCGTCGCCAAACCGAAGGTCTGAGCCTCCCGCGCTCGCTCCCGTTGCGCGACCATGGCTTTCTCGAAACCCCCTTCGTCGAGGGCAAGACCCCTCTCAGCAGCCATCTCTCTGGTCAACTCCACCGGGAACCCATAGGTGTCATACAGGCGGAAGACCTGATCCCCCGCGACGACCGTCCCCCCTTCCGAGGGAATTCTGTCCATGAGATCCTCCAGGAGAGCCGACCCCACAGCCAGAGTCTGCTGAAAGCCACTTTCCTCTTGAGCCAGCACGCCCCTGACAAAACCCTCTCGCTCGCTCAACTCGGGGTACTGCTCGCCCATGACTGCTATCACAACCGTGGCCATTTGCTCCAGAAAGGGGTCCTCCCTTCCCAAGAGCTTACCGTGCCGCAGGGCCCGGCGGAGAATGCGCCGCAGTACGTATCCTCGACCTTCATTGCTGGGCAGCACCCCATCTGCAACCAAAAAACTGATCGCACGCCCGTGCTCAGCGATGATACGAAGGGAGCGATCCACGGACTCGTCCTCACCATAGGCCTTCCCTACCAGTGCGCAGGCTTCCTCCACAACGGGGGCCAACAAGTCGGTCTCGTACACCGAGCCGACGTCTTGCATCACCACCGCTGTGCGCTCCAGCCCCATGCCCGTATCGATACTCTGGTTCGGCAGAGAGGTCAGTTGCCCCTCGGCGTCCTGGTGGTACTGCATGAAGACCAGGTTCCAGATCTCAAGAAAGCGCTCGCAATCGCAACCGGGAGCGCAGTCCGGTCTGCCACAGCCAACCCCAGGCCCGCGGTCATAGAAGATCTCAGAGCAAGGCCCACAGGGCCCAGTCTCTCCCGCCGGTCCCCAGAAGTTGTCTTCCTTCCCCAGACGTACTATGCGCGACGCTGGCAAGGCAATCTCCTGCCAGAGTGCGGAAGCCTCCTCGTCCTCGTGGTAGATGCTGGCCCAGATGCGATCTTCGGGCAGATCGAGATGGTCGATCACGAACTCCCAAGCGAGTTCGATAGCCCCTCTCTTAAAGTAGTCTCCGATGGAGAAGTTGCCGAGCATCTCGAAGAAGGTCAGACTACGCTCGTTGCCGACCTTGTCTATGTCCGTTGTACGGAAGCACTTCTGAGCAGATGCCAGACGCTTCGAGGGCGGCGCTACCTCTCCAGAGAAGTAGGGCTTGAACTGCACCATTCCAGCACCGGTGAACAGCAGCGTAGGATCGCCCTCCGGCACGAGGGAGGAGCTTGTCACTACGAGGTGAGCCCGCTGGGCGAAGAAATCCAGGAAGAGCTTTCTCAACTCCGAGCTTGTTAGCAGACGCATGCACAATTGCTCCAAAGGCCACGGGCTACGCCCAAGATTACTGGGCATTCTAGGACAACTATCGGCCATTGTCAAACATCGAAGAGCTCCGCCTGTCCCCGAGGAGGTCTCCTCGGAGCATCCCTGGAGTGCTCCTATGGCACGACCCGCTAGCCCATCACAATCCCTCCAGGGCACGGCAACCCGCCTGCGTGTCGACCCGCGTGCGCCCCCATCCAGCCACGCCCGCCGTCTCCCTTGACTTGTTAGTCCGCTGGGGATAGAATTGCAGTGTGTCCCAGGAAAGCGGTGTGCCAAGGACGCAGTGCTTCACGCTGCGTCGTCTCAAGACTTGATGACCTCATCGCCAACCGTATAATACGGTCTCTGGCAAGTTGACAACGAGAGGTACATATCCATGAAACAGCTTGAACTTAGAGCGCAAACGAGGACACTCTTCGGCAGGAAAGCGAAGAAACTTCGCAGAGAGGGGCTTATCCCCGCTACTCTCTACGGCCCCAAGACGGAAGCCGTGTCTCTGCAAGTTCCGGAAAGGGAACTGATGACGGTCCTAGATGAGGCCGGTACCAATCGGCTGATCGCCCTGTTGGTTGACGAAGGTGACAAGTCACGAAGCATCCTCGCGCGTGACGTGCAGCGGGACGTTGTCACCCAGTCCCTGCTTCACGTTGACCTCTACGAAGTTGTAATGACCGAGAAGATCACGGCCGACATACCAATCTCTCTGATCGGAGAGTCACCCGGGGTAGCGATGAAGGAAGGGTTGCTCGTGAGGGGGCTTGACTCGATCCAGGCACACTGTCTACCCGACCGGTTGAGCGAGAGCATAGAGGTAGACATCAGTGTCCTGGAAGAGAGGGACCAGGCCATTCTGGTGCGGGATCTCGTCGTCGGAGAGGGCATCGAGATACTCACCAACCCTGACGAGGTCGTGGTCCAACTACTTCCCATCAAGGAGGTAGTCATCGAGCCTGAGGTCGAAGAGGAAGCCGAGGTCGCCGAGGTCGAGATCATCACAGCGCCCAGGGAACGCGAAGAGCGACCCGAGGAGCCGGTCGAGGACCTGGCAGAGCCGGAGTCCGGCGAACAAGAACCACAAAGCGAGTAGTGAGGACCGTTCCCACCGTGGCCGGCGAAGAGAGGAGTTGTCTGTGTTCAGTCCCCTAAACGCGATCTTGGGTCTGTTCTCCCAAGACATCAGCATAGACTTGGGTACCGCCAACACCCTGGTGTTGGTGCGAGGCCAGGGAATCGTCATCAACGAGCCATCGGTGGTGGCCATTGAGAAGAAGGGCAAGAAGGTTCTCGCCGTTGGGGACGAAGCCAAAGAGATGGTCGGGCGGACACCCGCCAACATAGTCGCTATCAGACCTCTCAGGGACGGTGTGATCTCCGACTTCGACGTTACGGAGCGGATGCTTCAATACTTCATCAAGAAGGTGCACGAGCGCGCCCTGCTACCTATCCCGCGACCACGGGTGGTAGTCGGCCTTCCTAGTGGCGTCACTGAAGTGGAGAAACGGGCCGTGCACGACGCCTGCATGAACGCCGGTGCTCGCCAGACGCTGCTCATCGAGCAACCTACCGCCGCTGCCATAGGGGCCAGTCTTCCCATCAATGAAGCGGTGGGTAGCATGATCGTGGATATCGGAGGAGGAACCTCCGAAATGGCTGTGTTCTCCCTGGGTGGCATTGTGGTGAGCCGCTCGCTGCGGGTGGCAGGCGACGAGATGGACGAGGAAATAGTCCAGTACGCTCGCGACAAATACAGCCTTCTGATCGGCCAACGAATGGCCGAGCGCATCAAAATGGCTATAGGCTCCGCGTATCCCCTCCCGGAAGAGCAAACGATGACTCTGAGAGGACGCAACCTCATGACAGGGCTGCCTGAGGCAGTGGATATCAGCAGCGTCGAGGTCAGAGAGGCCCTATCTGCTCCCGTCAGCATGATCGTGCAAGAGATCAGGACCGCCCTCGAAGAAACTCCACCAGAACTGATCGCCGATTTGATGGAACAGGGCATTGCTCTGGCGGGTGGCGGCGCACTGCTCAAGGGACTGGCGGAACGCCTTTCTGACGAGACAAAGATGCGGGTCTACGTGGCTGACGACGCACTAACCTGCGTGGTTAGAGGCGGGGGTGTTGTACTCGATCATCTGGACACCTTGGCGCATGTACTGACCACAACCCAACGTCGCAACACACGGCACTAGTGGGAGGAGGCTGCCTTGACTCGTATGCAGCGAGGAGGAACCGTGCTGTTCCTCCTCCTTTTCCTCTCATTGGCCGTGCTGAGTCTGGTCCTCGACCGTGCCAACCGCCTTGAGCCCGTCAAAGACCTCGTGGCCCAGATCACCACACCTGTGCAAGAGGCCCTCACCACAGCAACCAATCGCCTCACCGAGGTGCGCCAGCTATTCATAGACATGGAGACGTGCAGAGCTCAGAACGAAGAACTCCAGACGCTGCTGGACCAGCTGATCATCGAGAATGTACGCCTGCGTGAGGCTGAAATCGAGAACGTGACCCTGCGCGAGCAACTCAACTTCAAGCAGGCTAATCCCTCGTTTGAGCTACTGTCCGCCCAGGTCATCGGTCGGGATCCCAGCAATCTGGCGAACTACCTCGTCATCGACCGGGGGGCCGAGGAAGGAGTCGGCATTGGGATGCCCGTACTAACCGATCGGGGGCTGGTCGGCAGAGTCACGGAGATCGCCTCTCATGCCTCCAAAGTCCTCCTGATCACCGACCCGAGTAGTTCAGTGAACGCGCTGGTGCAGGACACTCGTGCTACGGGTGTGGTGCAGGGGAAGCTAGGTCAGGAACTGGTCATGCGATACGTCCAGCAGACGGAGGAGATCAAACCCGGCGACCTGGTTCTCACCTCAGGCCTGGGAGGCAACTTCCCTACTCGGCTCATCATCGGCCAGGTTACGGAGGTGCACAAGACCGATGTCGAGCTATTCCAGGAGGCCGTGGTGCGACCCTCCGCGGATTTCGGACGCGCAGAAATGGTCATGGTGCTCACGAGCTTCCAGCCAATCGACTTCGAAGCCGAGTAATAGGTACCGTTGAGGTGATCTGCCATCAAGACCTATGCCGTTGTCCCGCTCTTGGCGGCCGTCGCGCTCGTGCAGTCCTCCGTCCTCTTCCGCTTCTCCGTGGGAAGTGCGCGCCTCCCGTTGATGCTTCTGGTTGTCGTGTCCTGGAGCCTGCTGAGAGGAGCAAGAGAAGGCATTGTCTGGGGATTCCTGGGCGGTCTAAGCCTTGACTTCCTCTCAGGCTTACCCCTAGGCACCTGCGCCCTTGCGCTGACCGCCACCGCCTACCTGTCAAGCCTGGGCCAACTGACCATCTATCGAACGAGCCCCCTGTTTCCTTCAGGCCTGGCTCTCGGCGCCAGCATCGTCCACGACTGCATCCTGATGGTCGTGCTATCTCTCGTCGGGCACACTGTGCCCTGGCCGCAGCTTCTTCTCCGGGTGACCGTGCCCAGCGCCGTGCTCGGCAGCCTGGTGATGCCTTTGGTCCACAGAGGCTTGATCCGGCTTCACCAGAAAACCCTGCCTGAGGAAATGGAGCTCTGAAGGAGAGGTACAGGTGACAGGGAACCGCCTCGTCAGAGCGGCCATGTCTGCCAGAGAGCCCGTCGTCGTCTGTCTGCTCGGTCTGCCAGCTACGGTTCCCCTCTGGCAATCCAAGCTACCTCGCAGCTTCGACGGCATGTTCCACCTCTTTCGCTTGCTAGAGATCGATTCTCTCACGCGACAACTGGCACTATTCCCCAGATGGGCGCCCGACTTCCTTCTTGGCTACGGCTACCCCATCTTCGATTTCGTCCCCCATCTGCCCTACTACTTGTCGGACGTGGTCCACGCGATGGGGCTGACTCTGGTGCACAGCACCCTCTTGTCCTTTGGCCTGAGCCTCCTCGCATCGGGCTTGGCCATGTACTTCTTCGTGAAGGATATCTTCGGCTCCAACGCCGGCATACTGGCCGCCGTGGCCTACATGTACGCCCCATTCCATCTCTACGACATCCTGTTCCGCGGTCACCTGCCAGGCGCGTGGGCCATGGTTCTGTACCCCCTGATCCTGTGGAGTGTTGTCCGGCTCGCCCGCAAAGGTAGTGCTGCCAGCTTCGTCTCCACCGCCTTGCTCTATGCTGCGTGCTTGCTTACGCACAATCCGGCAGCCTTCGTACTCACGCCCTTTCTCCTCTTCTACGCCCTGGTGCTCGTTTTCACCTCACCCGAGAATAGAATACGTAGGATCGTCCATGTGGCCACCTCAATCCTGCTGGGAGCTGGACTCGCCTCCTTCTTCTGGATACCAGCGCTCTGGGATCGCGAGTTCATTCAGATTGATCGCATGATCACTCCTCCGGACCTGGACTATCACACGCACTTCATCACCATTTCCGACCTGCTCTCCCCTCCGCCGATGGCCGACGTGGGGCTGATGAATCCTGGCGTCCCCAACAGCCTGGGCCCAGTGCTGGTCGTCATTTCCATGCTTTCCATCGCTGGCCTGTGGAGGCCACGCCGGCCAGACCAGCGGACCCACCTGATCGTAGGACTGACCGGAATGGCTGTAGTGGTCTTCATAGTCTCGGCCCAAGCTACGCTCATCTGGGACAGCATACCCTTGATGAAGTACCTGGTCTTTCCACACCGCTTCCTGCGCCTGGGGAGCCTGCTGGTGGCTATGCTGTGCGGGGCAGCCGGGCGCCTCTTCGGAGAACGCACGAAGACCTTGTCTCCCTCCTTCGTCGTGACTCTTGCCTGCAGCGGAGTGGTCGTCCTATCCGCCTTCCCACTCCTTTACCCACCATACTATGAGCACCAATCGCTCAATCCTTCCTTCGCAGACATGATGGAGTTCGAGCGAAGAACGGGCACCCTGGGCACTACCTCCTTTGGCGAGTACCTGCCAGTGTGGGTCGCCTGGACACCTAGCACATCTCCCCTGGAGACCTTGTACCAATCCTCGGCGCAGATCGAAAGGCTCGACCGGAGCAGCCTTCCCGACGGGACTCGTATCACCAGTGCCCACTACGGTCCGACCTCCATGACAGTGACCCTCAACGCACCGCACACCTTCGAGGCGACCTTCCACCTCCTGTACTTCCCGACCTGGCGAGCCTACGTGGATGCACAGGAGGTGCCAATAACGCCCACTGCAGGTCAGGGCCTGATCAGCGTGACCGTACCCACCGGGGAGCACGTCATCCGCGTTCAGCTCCAAGACATGCCGATTTATACTCTGTCCAAACTCCTCACCGGAGCCAGCCTTCTCATACTTATCGTGGTCTCTATGTTTGGTTGGCGGCGCTCGAGGATCTTCAGCCCAACGGCGACCCCGTGCCCAGCCAGCCACCTCTACGGCAGGGTAGATGCGGCTTCCCGCAACGTCCACTGTATCCGCGCCGCTACTCTGTCCACGATGGCCGTCTTGCTGCTCACGCTCAAAGTCGGATACGTTGACAGCCACGACACGTGCTTCAAGAGGGCGTTCGACGGACTGACCGTGAAAGCCGCACGAACGCCCCTTCAGCTCAACTTCGGTGACCAGGTTACCCTGATGGGCTACGACCTGTCTTCTGCGAGGCTTCAGCCAGGAGACACCCTGAACATTACTCTGTACTGGAGAGCTCGCCAGAACCTGGTCAGCGACTACAGCGCCTTCGCACAGCTCGTGGACGAACAGAAAAACATCTACGCCCAGATGGACAGTCTGAACCCTGGAGGCTACCCAACGCACCTCTGGGAGCCTGACGAATACGACCGGGACCAGCACAACATCCACATACCACCGGGAACCCCGCCCGGAGAGTATTCCATTGGAGTAGGCCTGTACGATCCCAGCACCATGATGCGGCTGCCGATTCTCGAGGACGATGGGCACGAGGCGGGAATGTACTTCCTGGAACGGATAACCGTGACCAGACCTGAGAGTCCGCCCGCCGTGGAGGATCTCGACATGCAGCACCAAGTCACGGTGGAATACGAGAATGGCATGGGCCTGCTAGGCTACTCGGCGGAACGAGACTATCTTCCCGTGGGCGACTTCTATCGTGTCGCCCTCTTCTGGCGTGCTGACGCGCGGTTGCCTGAGAACTACAGCGTGTCCATCCGCCTTCTCAACAGCGACGCCGACGTGGCGCTCTCCCGCACCAGTGAGCCGTCGGCGGGAAGGTATCGCACCACCGCCTGGGAAGAAGGGGAGATAGTCAGGGACAACCACGCTCTCCGCGTCCCGAAGGACTTGCCCGAAGGTCAGTACCGGCTTCAGCTCGCGGTCTTCGACGCGGACGGACGTGCTATCAACGCGCAAACGACACCTGACGTCAACATGGCTGACGGCTGGATCGAACTCCTATTCCTGGACTCGGTAAGGTAGATGCCTCACATAACCCGTCAGGACATCAGCGCCTTGGCCTTCCTGTTCGTGATGGGTCTAGGCTTGGGCGCAAGCGTCAGCCGCTGGCTTGCCGAAAGCCTCTTCCGGTACACTACGCTCTTCTACCACTGGATCCCGACAGCCATCCTCTCCTCGGGGGTGGCTGTGCTCCTGACACTGTCCGCTCTCCTGTTGCTCAGGCGGTCCCGAGACGCGTCAGGACCCTTGGCCACAGCACTGCTCTATCTGCCTCTCCTGCTCCCGGCTCTCTATCTCTTCCAACCCAGAGTCAACACGCTGCGGACAGGTGTTCTGCTGGCAGGAGCCCTTGTGCTGGTGGTGTCGCTGGCCGTGGCCCGCTTCTCGAGGGGACGCTGGATGAGCGCAATCATCCCCGTTTCAGTGTTCGCCTTGCCGCTGGCGCTCTACCTGCGGACTCTGGCCCCCACCGTCGGGCAGCATGACACCTTTGAGTTCCAGGTCTTGTCGTACGAGCTGGGCATCGCTCATCCGACCGGATATCCCTTGTACATCATGCTGGGCAAGCTCTTCACCCTGCTTCCCTTCGGCGATGTGGCCCATCGCGTCAATCTCTCCTCAGCGCTCTTCGCATCCCTGACTGTCCTAGTGCTCTACTTCACGATCAACCACATGACGGCTGATCGATCCTCGTCCGCGCTTGCCGCCCTGTGCTTCGCATTCAGCTACTCGTTCTGGTCGCAGGCCGTGGAGGCAGAGGTGTACGCCCTCAACGCCCTGTTTGTCTGTTTAGTCACATACCTTCTGCTGCGCTCCTTTCGTGGGGAGCGCAAGTCGGCCGACGATTGCCTGGCGACTCAGAAGCACTCGGAGACTGACCCTCGTCCGGCGCGCTGGCCCAGGGTGGACCGCGAATCCACCCTCTTCACTCTGACCTGTCTCGTGTATGGCCTGAGCCTCACACACCACCGCACCATGCTGCTCCTGGCACCGGCCATCGCAACATACATGCTTCTTCACGTATCAAGGCACCTGCTGCGTCCCAGGCTTCTCTTCGCTGGCTTCTGCGCATTCATCGCCCCGATCATCGTCATCCACCTGTATATCCCGCTTCGCTGGTGGCAGATACACGGACAGCCCATGACCTGGCGCCAGTTCGCGGACCTTGTTCTGGGTACGCAGTTCGCTGCGGCCCTGCAATGGGACGCCGTTGTTCGCGATGCGGGGCGCCTGACTATCTTCCTGCGCGGCCTCATGGACCAGTACTCGGTTCCAGCCTTGCTGCTGGCCGTGGTAGGCCTCGTCTCGCTCCTGTCGAACCACAGAAGCCAGCGCGACAGGGTTGGTTGCAAAGAGAGCATCTTGCTGTTCGTGGCTTTCGGCGGCTACGTGGCCTTCGGGCTGAGCTACGACGTCCCAGACATATCCTTGTTCCTCATCCCCGCCTATCTGGTCATCGCCATAGCACTGGGCATCGGCATCTCGTCACTGCGTGGAGCGGCCAACACTCTGCTGGCGCGCTGGGAAAGACCCCTCACCTCTGTGCGCACTCAGCTCACGAGGTCACTAGCCTTGACTCTGGCGGGCCTCCTACCGCTCGCCCTGCTCTGGACGAACCTGCCAGAGGTGGACAAGAGTGAAACGTACTCGTCGCGCGACTGGGGGACGTACGTCCTCCAGCAAGACCTTCCCGCCGGCGCCGTCATACTGGCTGACAGCGAGAAGATGGCCCCCCTGCACTACCTCCAGAGGGTGGAAGGCATACGTCCAGATACCGAGACCGGCGTCTTCTCTGACGAAACCACTTATCGCGCCGAGGTAGACAGACGGCTCAGTGAAGGTAGCCCGGTTCTCCTGGCCCGTTTCGTGCCCGGTCTGGAAGGAATCTATCACTTGCGCTCCATTGGCCCGCTGGTGCAGGTCAGCACCGACCCTCTCCTCCAGTTACCCGCGGACGTTAGCCCGTTGGACATCTCTTTTGGGCAAGACGTACGGCTGAGAGGCTACCGTCTGGGCGCGGATGAGGTAGGCCGAGCCGGTACGCTGCGCCTGACCCTGTACTGGCAGCCATCGGACACAGTCCACCGCAACTACGACGTTCGACTACGTGTCTTGGGCCCGAGCGGACACGTCTGGATGGAGACCAAGGGCAGGCCACCGGTCAATGGTCTGTACCCCACAGGCGCATGGCGCCCTGGGGAGATCATAAGCGATTTCCACGAAGTGGATCTGTCTGGTCTGCTGCCGCCTGGCGTGTACAGCGTGCAGGTGGGCCTTTTCGTCCCCCTCAGCGATGATGCCCTTCAGCCGCAGGGTGGCGTGGACGGCTACCTGAGCGTCGCACAGATTGCCGTCGCCTCGTCACCAGCCTGGTCGCCGTCTCCGGAGCAGCCGTTGCGAACCCTTTTCAACGAGCAGATCATGCTGCTGGGATACGACTTCCCAACCACAGCAGCCCCAGGGCGTCAGATCCTCCTCACCCTGTACTGGCAGAGGATTGGCCACCTCGGCTCGGACTACGACGTGCTACTCGAGCTGACGGAACCAGACGGCACTTCCGTGTGGCAGGCCGAGCAGCCTTTGTTGTTCGGCGAGCATCCAGCCTCAAGCTGGGCGCGGGACGAAAGCCTCTTGGAAACCTTGCGGGTCGCAATCCCTGAGACGACCTCCCCCCTTCTCCAGTTGCGAGTAGCTCTGCGAGACACCGCGGCTGGCTGCCTGTTCCCTGTGACGAGAGGCTGGCTAGCCACCGAACGGTCTGACGTTTCGCTGACCACCGTGACCATACAGCCCTCACCTGCATCCCCGCCGGATGCGGAGCACCTGCCGGCCAACTTCGAGGACAAGATGCGGCTGATCGACTACGAGATACACAACGTTCAGGTGCGCAAAGGGGAGGCCTTGCAGCTAACCCTGACGTGGGAGGCCCTGGCCTCGATGCATGCAGACTACACAGTGTTTGTCCACATACTGGACGACCACGACCGGATCTGGGGACAGGAAGACATCCAGCCTGCACGGGGCACCCACCCCACCACTCAGTGGCCAGAAACGGAACTGGTGGTCGACCCTCACACCGTTTGGACCGACCCACAAGCGCCTCTGGGCCTCTACAGACTGGAGGTCGGAGTCTACCTCCTGCGCACTATGGAGCGCCTGTACCTTCTCGATGACTCTGGCGACCCCGTGTCTGAGAGCCTGATCCTCGACCTCATAGAGATTGTCCCCTAGTTGTTATGTACATATCGAGCCTGGTCGGTCACATGTTGTGGATATTCCTCGGCCAGGCACTAGATCTGGGGCGAACTCGTTCCCCTCTTGTAATGGACCCAGGTCTCACGTATAATGCTGTGACGTATGGAGACAAGGCAAGCCAACATCAGAGTCATCATCTTCCGAGCCTTCGTGGTCGTTGCGTTTGCCGTGCTGGGCTTCCAGACCTGGGAACTACAGATCGTCCGGGGTGACGAGTACGTAGAGAAGGCGGCTGGCAATCGGTTCCGCCTCAAGTCCATCGACGCCCCCAGGGGTGTCATCTACGACCGAGAGGGCCGCCTTCTGGCCGGGAACGTGGCCAGCTTCGCGGTTTCTATTGTACCTGCCGACTTGCCAGAGGAAGACGAGGACCGCGTCCTCGAGTACCTGTCCACCCTCCTAGACGTCCCCCTCACTGGCAACGATGCAAGCGCGTACGAGATCGAGGATGTAGATCGGAGTTTTCTAGCGGGGGCTGAGGACTACGAGCCGGAACCTCAATTGAAGGAGCGCCTCGAGGCCGGCAGGGATGCGCCGTTCACTCCGGTGAGGGTCAAATCCAGCGTCGCGAGGGACACGGCATTCATCATCGAAGAGCAGCGTCTTCAACTACCAGGCGTCATTGTCGAGATTGAGCCGCTGAGGGAATACATCTCGGGTACCCTCTTCGCCCACATCACCGGCTACGTTGGCCACATACCTGAACAGGCCCTCAACAGCTACGTCGGTAGCGGGGATTCCGACTATGACGCAAATGACATCGTGGGACTAACCGGTGTGGAGCTGACCTATGAGGACGAACTGCGAGGTCAGAAAGGACAGAGTCACGTCGAAGTGGATGTCACGGGTCGCGAGGTACAGACCATCGGCACTCAGGTGGAGCCGGTGCCGGGCCACAACATTGTGCTTTCTCTCGACGCCGATCTACAAGCAGCCATCACTGAGATACTGGAACAGGGAATCATCGATTCCGGTTCCGAGTCAGGTGTAGCAGTGGCCATGGACCCTCGGAACGGCGAGATCCTGGCCATGGTCTCGTTGCCCTCCTACGATCCCAATCTCTTCATTGGCGGCATCGCCGAGGAAGACTACGCCCTGCTGAGCGACGACCCACGCCATCCTCTCGTCAACCACGCCACAAGTGGCCAGTATCCGCCTGGATCCACGTTCAAGGTCGT
>CAZOBP010000027.1:0-23867 GCA_964577995.1 uncultured Anaerolineales bacterium | reverse complement strand
GCCGCGTTCACATTGGCTGGCGCCACGTGGGCTTCCTCCATCAGGGCCTTGAGACCTGGACGGCGCGCCAGGGCTAACTGGGCCAGGCCTTTCTGCACCAGGCAGCGGTTCTCCCCGATCAGGGGCGAGAGATCGGCTATGGTGCCCAGAGCCACGAGATCCAGGAGCTGCTCTTCCTCGAGTCTGCCGCGCTCCGTTCGCAGTGGGAGTTCCTGATTGACCAGCAAGAGTGCCTGCGCCAGTTTGAAGGCGATGCCGACGCCCGAGAGCCCCTTGAATGGGTACGAGCAGTCTTGTCTCTTCGTGTCGACCACGGCCACCGCGGGTGGCAGTCGTTCTCCGGGGGAGTGATGATCGGTGACGATGACGTCCACGCCCAATCTACTTGCCCGCTCCACCTCCGGTACTGCACGTGCGCCACAGTCCACGGTCACTATGAGGCTTGCGCCTCGCCTGGCTAGCCGTTGTATCGCATCCGAGTTGAGTCCATAGCCCTCATCGACACGATGGGGAATGTAGGGAATCACATTGGCCCCCACGGAGTAGAGGGTCTCAGTAAGGAGGGCTGTGGCGGTCACGCCGTCGGCATCGAAGTCGCCGTAAACTGCTATCAGTTCCCCCGCGCGGATGGCCTGGCGTATCCTGGTCACGGCATCCGCTACGCCCATGATCCGGAAGGGGTCCGTCTCTTCGCACTCGGCGGACAGGAAGCGTCGAATCTGGCGGTCGGTTGTGAGGCCACGATTGAAGAGGCATTGTACGAGCAGTGGGGGAAGGTCAGGAAATTGTGACAGGCAGGACTTCGGCAGTGGAGGATGGACGTGCCACTTTGCTAGGATGCCCGTCAAGGGGCGCCTCCTGGGAATCGCTGAGGCTACGAAACGAGGAGCGAGGAGACCACCGACCTCGCCCTTTCGGCTGACCTGGGTCGTTCGAAATACCGGCTTGCTCCGGCGTCTTCGGCGCTGTCGGAATCACCCACATTGTACCATTTCTTGCACGGAAGTCAAGTCTTGAAGTAGAGGTGTAGCTGTGCTAGAATCCTGGCGTTGCGAGGTGATAGGTGGGAGAGAGAGTTATCTTCATGGGGACACCGCCCTTCGCGGTGCCTGCGTTGGAGGCGGTGGCGGAGCGCTATGAGGTGGTGGGTGTCGTCACCCAGCCGGACCGGCCGGCCAGGCGGGGGCGGAAGCTGTCCTCCTCCGCGGTGAAGAAGGCAGCATTGAGGCTGGGGCTGCGCGTGCTCCAGCCCGAGTCGCTGCGCAGGACGGAGGCGGTCGCCCAGCTACGAGACCTGAAGCCCCAGGTTATGGCCGTGGCGGCTTTCGGCCAGATACTGCGCCCAGAGGTACTGAGCATTCCGCCCAGCGGGGTGATCAACGTCCATCCGTCGCTCCTGCCCAAATACCGGGGGGCATCGCCGATCGCTGGTACCTTGCTGGCTGGGGAGGAGGAGACAGGTGTGACCATCATGTTGATGGATGAAGGGATGGACACCGGTCCCATTCTGGCGCAGCGCACCGTCGAGATAGATGCGGAAGATACAACCGGTTCCCTGGAGGAGACGCTGGCCACGTTGGGCGCAGAGCTCCTCGTCGATACCTTGCCTGGGTGGCTGGACGGGGCCATCGAAGCTCAAGCGCAGGACAACTCCAAGGCCACCTACACCAGGCCCGTCTCCAAGAAGGATGCCGTGATAGACTGGGAGTTGCCTGCGCCGGATATCTGGTATCGGATCAGAGCGTTCAATCCTCGTCCTGGTGCTCGTACGTACTGGAAAGGAAATCTGCTCAAGATCCTGCGTGCGCGCCCTGAGCGCAAGCGCAAGGGCACGGAGAAACCAGGCGAGGTTGTGGTGCTGCCCTCGGGTGTAGGTGTGGAGGCCGGACAAGGCGTCCTTCTGTTGGAGGAAGTCCAGTTGGCTGGGAAGAGGGCCATGGGTGCTGAGGAGTTCGTCCGCGGACAGAGGGAGTTCGTGGGTTCCGTGCTTGGCGCCTGATTGACGCCACAACAAGGCTAGATCGACTGAAGAATGCTGGATGCCCGAGGTGGAAAGGATGTAGTGGACGTACCGTTCACGCAGGTAGAATGGGGGGAGAGACGATGAACCTATTCAATCGAGTGGTCACAGTCTTGCTTTTCGCGACGTTGATGATCACCATTCCTGTTCTCTTGGTGTTTCCGGATCCGGTGCTCGCGTGTCTCCAGCCGGTTCTCGGGTCTGTGTCTGGTGGCCTCAGCATCTTTCATCGCGTGGTTCTCGTCCTGGTGGGCATCATCTGTTTCATCATCTGTGGGCTGGTGCTCTACCTGGAGTTCAGAAGGCCAAGGCGGCAAACCGTCAGGCTCGTGAAGGCGGCTGGCGGGGAGGTGGAACTGGCCGTCGAGTCCATCGCGGAGCGTCTCGAGTACCGTGTGGACCAACTGGCGGATGTGGTCAAAGTTAAGGCCAAGATCAAGCCGCGCCGCAAGGATATCGATGTGGAACTCAATCTGGAGACGACCCCTGATATCGACGTCCCGACCAAGACGGAGGAGGTCTGCCAAGTAGCCCGCGAAATCGTCGAAGAGCGAATGGGGCTCAATCTGCGTAAGATCAAGGTGAACATCCGGCATGCCCCGCACGCAGATGGCCCGCTGGCGAGCTGACTACGATCCTGCAATGCCCTTGATGATCATCTCGCCGCCCGTGATCTGTACTTCGCTGATCTCCAGATTCTCGTACTCCAGCAGGGTCGTTACCAGGTCATCGATCTGTTGCGCAAAAGCCTCTACGAAGGTGCTGGGAATGGGGAAGCCGTCCACGGACACCGACTCAACGACCACGTGAGCTTCACCGCCTTCTACGTCGACTGAGGAGATCGCGGTCACGGGTGCCTCAACGGGGCTGGCCATGGTGCCGTAGAGATGGATCTGGTCATCGGTCAGGATGATCTGCGGATCGATGATACTTTCTTCCATGTTCAGTGCTACATACGAGGTCAACTCTTCCTCGGTGATCACCAGGACGAAGCGTCCCTCGGAATCGGGGACCAGGCCTTGACTCAGGGCGGAGATCAGATTCTCTGCCTCTGTGGTCGACACAGGCACGGTTCTGATGGCCGTCGGAACGACCTGGGAGGAAGTCTGACAGGGAAGGCACGCCAGAGCGAATACTGACAGAGCGAGAATCACGACGAAGCCGGAGGCGCGAGATCGGGATGGCATCGATATCCTCTTCTGGTGCGGGTGAGTACCGGACCAGTATACTGTTGCTTTCGGTACCTGTCAAGGGATAAGACATGGAGATCGACGAAGCGAAGGCTGTGTTGGAGAGCATACTGTTCGTGGCCGACGAGCCAGTCTCCACGGCGCGCCTGGCGGAGACGTTGCAGGTAGAGCGAGCGCTGATCGGGGAGGCGGCAAGGTCCCTCTCGGATGAGTACAAAGGACGAGGATTGCGCGTCCAGGTGCACGACGACAAGGTTCAGATCGTGACCGCACCTGAGATGGCTCCCTACGTCGAGCGGTTTCTGGGCCTCCAATACTCGGGCACACTTTCGGCGGCGGCCTTGGAAACGCTGGCCATAGTGGCCTATCGCCAGCCGATAACCAGGCCAGACATAGAGGGCATTCGTGGGGTGAACTGTCAGGGTGTCTTGAAGAGTCTGCTCGCGCGAGGGCTCGTAGACGCGGTGGATCGCCTGGAGACGGTGGGACGTCCGTTGGTATACGCCACGACTTTCGAGTTCCTCCAGCACTTCGGGCTCGAGGACTTGGAGGAACTGCCCAAATTCGAGGAGATGGGGTCGGCCGATGAGGAATAGGCCGCTCAGGATAGCCATCGGTCTGCTGTTGGCGATGGCCATCGTAGGGCTGGCTGGCTACATAGCGCTGTCTCCGCTTCCCGAGCCCCTCGCTGCCGTCTTGTTCACCCCCACTCCCACCGCCACCAGCACAGCGACGCCCACTCCCACCTCGACTCCCACCCCAACGGCGACTCCCACTCCGACGCCCGAGCCGCTGAGTGTGGAAATGCGTGTGGAGCCCGTGGAACTCGTGCAGGGAGGCACGGTTGCCATCGAGGTCCAGTCCAACCGAGAGGTGACCTTGACGGGAACTCTGGGCGAACTGCCACTGGACTTCGTCGAGCTGGAAGGTGGCTACTGGGCTTTGGCAGGATTCGCCTCCTGGGCCGCTGTGGGTCCGGGGGAGATAGTCGTTGACGCCAGGAGCCTGCTGGGTGAGGAGGTTCTAGTCACTGGCGTGGTGACAGTGAGCTACGGGCAATTCCCTACCGAGGTTATAGACATCCCCACCGAACGGGAGTATCTCCTCAATCCGGAGATAGTCAGGGAGGAAAGAGAACGCCTCGAGGCCATCTACGCGCAGCGCAGTTCGAGCAAGCTCTGGGATGACGTGTTTGGATACCCGGTGGACAAGCTGACCATCACCTCCATGTACGGGGCGATAAGGCAATACGATACCGGTCCTGGGCGGCATGCTGGAGTTGACCTAGATGGCGAAACTGGTGATCCTGGCTACGCCGCTGCCAGCGGAAGAGTAGCACTTTCCGAGGCCCTGCAGGTCAGGGGCAACACCGTGATCATCGATCACGGCCTGGGGGTCTACAGCATCTATTGCCACTTGTCTGATCTCGCGACCCAAGAGGGAGATGCCGTGACCCGAGGCCAGGTTATCGGGCACCTTGGTTCCACAGGACTCTCCACGGGCACGCACCTTCATTGGGAGATCAGGGTGGGCGGCGTTGCCGTTGACCCCTTCGAGTGGACGAGACGGAGAATCCTCCCGTGAGTTGTGGTGCCCCACGGCGTGGCCTATAATCACACGGAGCGATTCTTTTGTTTCTCTTGCGCGGCTATTCAGCTGGTCTGGGATGCGGGGGGCACGTTCCCGAGAGGGGGGGGAGTGGCTCGACCATTGACCATCGCCATTGATGGTCCTGCTGCGTCCGGCAAGAGTACGGTAGGTGGTCTTCTGGCGCAGCGCATGGGGTATCTGTACTTTGACACGGGTGCAATGTACCGCGCTGTGACTTGGGAGGCCTTGCAGAGAGGTGTGGACATCGCGGACGAAGAGGCCGTCAGCCGGTTGGCCCGCATGTTGAGAATCGATATCGTGAAACCAGCGCGTAGCGATGGACGACAATATACCGTGCTGGCCGATGGCGAGGATGTGACGTGGGAGATAAGGCGCCCAGAGGTTGACAGGTATGTTTCTCCGGTGTCGGCGTACGCTGAGGTGCGCCGTGCGCTCACGGAGCAGCAGCGCCGGATAGGTGAACGGGGCCAGGTGGTGATGGTGGGCAGGGATATCGGCACTGTGGTGTTGCCTGACGCCGAGCTGAAGATCTATCTGGACGCGTCAACGGAAGTGAGAGCCCGACGGCGCTATCTGGAGCTTCTGGAGCGAGGAGAGGAAAGTGACTCTGAGAAGACCCTAGACGCCATGAAGCGCCGTGACCAGATAGACAGTCACCGTGAGGTGGCACCACTCAAGGTTGCCGAGGATGCGGTTAGAATCGACACGGATAACCTCGGCGTCGACGAGGTGTTAGATGTGTTAGAGAAACTGGTCGAAGAAGCTCCAGTTGAGGGTGGGGGAGGCAATCCTTGAGGAGGCACTAAAGCGATGACCTTTCAGCGTTTCGCCAATTGGGTTCTGAGGTTCGTGATGACGCTCGTCCTTGACTATGACGTGGAGGGTGTGGAGCGCCTGCCCGCGGAGGGGCCACTCATCGCCGTGCAGAACCATATGATCTCCATCGACACGGTCATCGGTGCGGCGTTCGTGGACCGTGAGATCGTGGGCATGTCCAAGGTGGAGAACTACCACAACCCGCTTTTGGCGTTCTTCTTCGGGCTGTATGGCACCTTCCCTGTTAGGAGAGGAGAGGTGGACAGAAAAGCCCTTCGAACCGCGCTGAGAGTGTTGAAAGAGGGCAAGGTGCTGATGGCGGCGCCAGAGGGTACGAGGAGCAAGACCAATACTCTGCAAAAGGGGAAGGATGGGCTCTCGTACATCGCTGTGAGGTCTGGGGCACCCATCGTCCCTGTGGCGATCTGGGGGCAGGAGAAGTTCTGGGAGCAGCTCGCCAGGTTGCGGCGAACGAAGGTCGGTGTTGTGTTCGGCCATCCCTTCGTCTTCGAGCCGGGGGCGGGCAAGCTCACGCGGGAGCAGTTGAGCCAGATGACCCACGAGATGATGTACCGCATCGCCGTTCTGCTCCCCGGGGAGTACCGGGGCCACTACAGTGACCTCTCCGCCGCGACCGAGCAGTACTTGACGGCCTATGATGGTCGGCGGACAAGCGGGCGAGACAACCCGCGAGGCAGGAAGCGCACCGTGTTCAACAAGGGAGGTGTGAGGGGCTGAGCGGCGGGCGAATATCTCGCGTTGACGAAGGCAGCCTGGCGGACAGGTTGGGTATGCAACCCGAGGATCAGCTCATTTCCATCAACGGTCACGTCCTGCGGGACATCATAGACTACCACTTCTACGCCGCCGACGAGCGGCTGGAGATCGAGATCGAACGAGCCGGGAAGCGGCTCGTTCTTGCTGCTGACCGGGGATACGGGGAGGAGTTCGGCGTCGAGTTCTCAGAGGACGTGTTCGATGGGATTCGCCGCTGCGGCAACCGGTGTGAGTTCTGCTTCGTGGACCAGATGCCTCGAGGGCTCCGATCCTCGCTGTACGTGAAGGACGACGACTACCGCTATTCGTTCCTTCATGGCAACTTCATCACTCTCTCCAACTGGTCGGAAGAAGACTGGGAGCGTGTAGCCGAGCAGCACCTGAGCCCGCTGTACGTCTCCGTCCACGTCACGGACCACGAATTGAGGCAGCGATTGATGTGCAATCCGCGCCTGCCCAACATACTCGAACAACTCCGTCGCCTGGCGGACATGGGCGTCGAGGTGCACACCCAGATCGTGGTGGTGCCGGGCGTGAACGACGGCGAGCATCTGGACTGCGCCGTGGCCGACCTGACAGCGCTGTTTCCTGGCGTTCGCTCCATCGGTGTCGTGCCCGTGGGTCTCACCAGATACCATGGCGGCGACGTACGTCTCCTCACGGACGAGGAGGTCCACGACGTGCTAGACGAGCTTGTCCCGCGCCAACAGGAGAACAGGAGGCGTCTGGGCATGGGCCTGGTGTATCCCTCCGACGAGCTGTACCTGCGGGCAGGGTATCCCATCCCCACTGCCGATGAGTACGACGGGTTCCCTCAACTGGAGAATGGCATCGGCCTTGTGCGAGAGCTGCTGGACGATTGGGAGGATCTGAAGTGCAAAGGGGTTCGACCGGCCAAGGGTAGGGGGACCGTGGTGTGCGGAACGCTCATCGCACCGCTGATGGGCCAGATCGTTGCGGATCTGAGCGAAAGGTTCGGCGTGGGGCTCACGGTCCGGCCAGTGGAGAATCGCTTCTTCGGGGCGTCCGTAACGGTGTCAGGCTTGCTCATCGGCCGAGACGTGGTGGATGCTCTCGAGGGACAAGACCTGGGTCAAGCTGTCTTCGTGCCCAGAGCGATGTTCGACGCAGCCGGGCGGGCCACTCTGGACGATGTCACAGCTGCGGAGATGGAGGCCTCCCTTGGTGTTCCGATCATCCGGGCGAGCAGCATGGAGGGGATTCTGGACTACTTCAGCACCCAGGAGGAAGGCGGGGGGTAGTCCTCGATTCTCCCGTCGCAGGATGTTTCGTAAGCGCGCGGCGGCCCCGGCCGGGAGGTGGACGTCTTCTCGAGTCTTGGCAGAGGGCCACGACTCTTGACCTTGCGGCGGGGCAAGCAAAGTGCTATAATAGTCCTAAGCGTTGAAGGAGGTGATTCCGATGTAACAGGCATGGATGGATAAGGGGAGGATAGCGCCTGGACTGGAGGTCTTCCAGTTGACGAGGTGGGGGTTCCCCAGCGCAAGGTGGGACTAACCGTTCGCGGGCTACCGCGGACCGGGAAAATCGAGTGATCGGCGGATGCCCCCCTGGAGTGGCTACGCTCCTGTTCTTCCCCTCCTGAGACGAAGGATCTCCTCAAAACCTGCGGGTGACCGCAGGCACAAAGGGAGGCCCAGTAGCGAGAGTTTGGCGCGTTGGCAAGAGCCACGCGCGCGGACAACAAGGGGGAGCCGAGCCTCGCTCAGAGAGCGGGCACGGCCCTCGTACGACAGGAGGGACCCAAGTGTACGCAAGAAGAGTACAGAAGAAGCCTTCCGACCTTGCTGTGACTTTCTACTCCTCGGCCGTTTTCCTTTCGACCGGTGTGGCCTGTCCTCAAGTGCAACCTGCGTATCTTCGCGTCGATCCCCGTCTAGCTGTCCGTCACCTACCGCCTCTGGCCCCATCCCGCGACGGTACTATCCCTTCCGAGCGGACTGTCGCGCAGATGCTGCCCGTAGCTGGGCCTAGCGAGAAGATGGGGAGGTAGCAGAGAAATGTGCGGCATTGTGGGTTACGTAGGTCCCCGATTCGCCACCCCCATCTTGTTGGACGGGTTGCAGCGCCTGGAGTACCGGGGGTACGACTCGGCTGGCATAGCTGTGCTGAATCTGGCAGGCGAGATAGAGATAGAGAAGACCGAGGGCAAGCTACAGAGACTGCTGGACGCTGTCGGCGATGACGGCCCTGTCGGCTTCCTGGGTCTGGGACACACCCGGTGGGCCACACATGGCCTGCCCAATGAGATCAACGCCCATCCCCACTCAGACTGTGAACGGCGGATCGTGCTGGTGCACAACGGCATCATCGAGAACTACTCCGACTTGAGAGAGAAGTTGCTGTCGCGTGGCCATTCCTTCGTCTCCGAGACGGATACGGAGGTCTTGGCCCACCTCTTCGAGGAGGAGTACGACACGTTGGTCAGGGAAGGGTACGGGAAACCTGTCTTGCCGGAGGCGGTGAGGCGTGGCCTCCAGAAGGTGCAGGGTGCGTATGGCATAGGGGCATTCTGTCGAGATGAGCCCCAGGTGTTGGTAGGGGCGCGACGCTTCTCTCCTTTGATTGTGGGGCTGGGGCGCGGAGAGAACTACCTGGCCTCAGACATGCCTGCTATCATGCGCCATACCCGCAGGGCATTGGTGGTGGATGATGAGGAGGTAGTGACCCTGACCCCCCAGGGAGTGAGTATTCGAACGTTGGAGGGAGAGGAGCAACAGCGTGAGCCGCTACAGATCACCTGGGACCTGGAAGCGGCTGAGAAGGGGGGCTATCCCCACTTCTACCTCAAGGAGGTACACGAGCAACCGCAGGCCATCACGGATACCTTGCGCGGGCGGCTCGACGGGCCGCGAGTGAGCTTGTCGGAGTGGGCTCACCTGGATCTTGGCAAGGTGGATCGGGTCAACATCGTCGCCTGTGGGTCCTCCCACTACGCCGGGATGGCGGGGAAGCTGCTTTTTGAGAGGTGGGCTGGGCTTCCCGTGGAGGTGGACGTGGCCTCTGAGTTCAGGTATCGCGCACCTCTGTTGGACGAAAGGACTCTCGTCGTGTTCGTCACTCAATCGGGCGAGACGGCGGACACCCTGGCGGGGTTTCGACTGGCCCGGGAGAAGGGCGCAGTTACGGTTGGCATCACTAACGTGGTAGGGAGTTCCATCACGCGAGGGGCCGATGCCACGTTCCACCTTCAGGCTGGCCCGGAGATAGGCGTGGTAGCTACGAAGACGTATGCTACCGAGCTGGTCGTGCTCGTGCTTATGGCGCTGGACCTCGCGCGAAGACGGGGGGCATTGAGTGACGCGGAGGTCAGCAAGGTCGTCGGGGAGTTGAGGCAACTGCCCTCGAAGCTGGAGGCAGCATTGGAGACGCAGGACCACGCCGCCGAGGTGGCCAAGAGGTACTCGGATCGCAATGGCTTCTTCTTCCTCGGCCGAAACCTGGGTTATCCCACGGCTCTGGAAGGTGCCCTGAAGCTCAAGGAGATCAGCTACATCCATGCCGAGGGGTACGCAGGAGGGGAACTGAAGCACGGTCCCATCGCCATGCTTGACCCTGGGTTTCCAGTGTTTGCCATCATCCCGCGCAGCGGGATCTACGACAAGCTCCTCAGCAACATCCAGGAGGTGCGCGCCCGCGAGGCTCACGTACTAGCAGTCGCCACCGAAGGGAACGAGGCGATCCGCACCTCTGCTGAAGAGGTTTTCTACGTGCCGGAGACGTTGGAGGAGCTGAATCCGGTGCTGACAGTCATCCCGCTGCAACTCTTCGCCTACTACATGGCACTGGAGAGGGGCTGTGACGTGGATCAGCCGAGGAATCTGGCCAAGTCCGTGACTGTCGAGTAGTGGTAGTGTTGCTGCCCTGATGGATTCGTGATCGGGCATCGCTGGTGAGAATCGGCCGAGGGGTCACGCCGGCCTCGGCCTGCACGTGGGGCTATCTCTGGCGTGCCAGGAGGGAACATGGGTAAGAGACTGGAGGAACTCCGGGAGATGCTGGGTATCGTCGCCGATCTCCAGGCTGCCGCCAGCGTGTTGGGCTGGGACCAGCAGACCTACATGCCGCCGGGCGGGGCTCCTGGCCGGGCGATGCAACTCGCGACCCTGGGTCGAGTGGCACATGAGAGGTTGGTCAGTGACGACATAGGTGCCGCGCTGGAAGCGGCGGAGTCGGAGGTGGGGGCGCTGGACCCGGATTCTGATGAAGTACGCTTGATGCGCAAGACGCGTCGTGACTACGACAAGGCTCGTAAGGTGCCTGCTTAATGGGTGGGCGAGTTCAGGCGGGTGACGGCCTTGGCGCACCGGGTCTGGGAGAAGGCACGAGCGGAGGCCGACTACAGCCAGTTCGAGGAGCAACTGAAGGAGATCGTAGCTCTGAGACGCCAGTATGCTGACTTCTTCACCCCTTACGATCACGTATATGACCCATTGCTCGACGATTTCGAACCTGGTATGAAGACGGCGGAAGTCAAAGCCGTCTTCGATGAGCTACGCCCCGAGCAAGTCGCCATCGTGCAGGACATAGTGGAACGCGGCACGCCGGTGGACGATGCGGTGGTGCGCCAGCACTTCGACGAGGAGAAGCAGTGGGACTTCGGGCTGGAGGTGGCCAAGGCGCTTGGCTACGACTTCGAGCGCGGCCGGCAAGACAAGTCTGTACATCCCTTCACCACGGGATTCGGATCGGGCGACGTGAGAATCACCAACCGCCTCGATCCGCAATTCCTCAATACCGCGTTGTTTGGCACCATGCACGAAGCGGGACACGCCATGTACGAGCAAGGGGTCGCCCCAGAGTTGGATAGAACACCTTTGGGGGAAGGTGCGTCGCTGGGGATTCACGAGTCCCAGTCGCGCATGTGGGAGAACCTGGTGGGACGCAGCTCTGCCTTCTGGAAGGGGTTCTATCCGCGGCTCCAGGAGTTCTTCCCCAGCCAGCTCGGCGACGTTGAGCTGGATACGTTCCATCGGGCCATCAACAAGGTGGAGCCTTCATTCATCAGGGTGGAATCGGACGAGGCTACCTACAATCTACACATCATGGCTCGCTTCGAGCTGGAGATAGCCTTGATGGAAGGCGCCCTCGATGTCGCCGATCTCCCCGAGGCGTGGAACGCCAAGTTCGAGGAGTTCCTGGGCATCATACCGCCTGATGACAGCCAGGGCCTGCTGCAGGACGTTCACTGGTCCGGGGGTATGATCGGCTACTTCCCGACCTACGCGCTGGGCAATCTGATCGCCGCTCAGTTGTGGGCCAGGATCGAAGAGGATATCCCTGACTTGGCACGGAGGATCGAGGACAGACAGTTCAGCGATCTGCTTGGCTGGCTGCGGGAGAACGTACACAGACATGGAGCCAAGTTCGAGCCCATGGAGTTGCTGACCCGGGTGACCGGGAGCGGTCTCACGGCGCAGCCGTATCTACGGTATCTGCGGGCCAAGTTTGGGGAAGTCTACCGGCTCTAGCCCGCACGGGGCCTGAGAGATTCCTGTCTACTTGCTCTATTCCTCTCGTCTCCACAGGGATCCGAGGTAGAACTGCACGATGAGAGTGGCCATGGTTGGTCCATTCGGCCTGAGTCCCCATGGGACCATGTCCCGGCGCGCATTGCCGTTGGGGAAAGCGCTGGCGGCCAGGGGCCATCAGGTGGAGCTGGTGCTGCCTCCGTGGAGTTGCCCACAGGATAGTGGGCGGCGATGGCGCGAAGGCGGCGTTTCCATCTTCAACATCAGTCTGCCTCGAGGTATTCCTCTCCTGGGACACGCCATCATGGTCTGGCGTCTGGTGCGTCGTGTCCTGGAGGGGCGGCCCGAGGTGTTACACTGCTTCAAGCCCAAGGCGTATGCCGGCCTCACGGCGGCGGCGGTGTGGTGGCTGACCAGGCTGCGTCTGGCCGATGTGAGGGTGGTGCTGGACACAGATGACTGGGAGGGGCCGGGAGGATGGAACGATGCTGGCGGCTACACGTGGTTGCAGAGGCGCATTTTCGCCTGGCAGGAGAGATGGGGAATCAGACACTGCCATGCGCTCACTGTGGCTAGCAGGGCACTCGAGGGGCTGGCCGCCGAGATGGCGGTGGAAACGGAGACCGTCCACTACATGCCCAATGGAGCCATCGGACACGATGCCACCTTGGATCCGGCCGGCAGGGCGAGGTTGCGGGCTCAGTGGGATCTAGGTGAGCATCGTGTGTTGCTGCTCTATACCAGGTTCTTCGAATTCGACGCGCAGCGGGTGGTCAAAGTGCTGAGCAAAGTGTTCTCGGACGAGCCGTCAGCGCACCTGATCGTGGTGGGTGAGGGATTGCGAGGTGAAGAGAGGCGTTTTCTCTCGCTGGCGAAGGATGCTGGACTCTCCTCGCGCATCAGTTCGGTGGGCTGGGTGGACAGTGAGACAGTCCACGCCTACTTCGCCGTCGCCGATCTGGCGATCTATCCTCTTGAAGACTCGCTCTTGAATCGGGCTCGCTGTCCGGCCAAGCTCGTAGATCTGCTCACTGCGGGACTGGCTGTGGTGGCTGACGATGTAGGGCAGGTTGGCGAGTACATCGAGCACCTGTCCACAGGGTATGTGGTGTCTCCTGGCGACACGGACGCTTTCGCGCGAGGCGTGGTCCAACTCTTGAGAGATGACGATCTCAGAACCCGGTTGGGTAAGGAGGCACAGGGGCGCGTGAGCGAACAGTTCGATTGGGCTGGGCTGGCGGCCGTGGCGGAAAGGGCCTACTCAGCATGAGTGTCAGTCGAACCGGGAGGAGGGTGCTACGCTGGTTTGTGGTCGTACTGTGGATGGGTGCCATCTTCTGCCTCTCCGCTCAGCCGGACTTGCCCCATCATCCCGAGGCGGCCCTGGACGTACTGATCAAGAAACTGGGTCACATGACAGAGTATGCTGTGCTATTCGCGCTGGCGTGGTGGGCGTGGCGGGACGACCACGACGTTGCCTCGTGGCGTGCCTTTCTCCTCGCCTTTGGCGTGGCAGCGCTCTACGCTATCTCGGACGAGGCCCATCAGTACTTCGTGCCCGGGCGGAACTCGCAGCCTTTGGATGTGGGCTTCGATGTCCTGGGCTCCGTGTTGTCCCTGTTCGTGATCAGGCATGTCCTCCGCGCCGGTGAGGTGCGGCGAGCGCGTTGACAAACCGGCCTTTCGTGCTTATCATCTTGCCGTGACCGGATATGCTTCCCTTGCTGGAGCGCGCTGGCAGCCGGGCCTGGTTTCTGGCCGGATTCTGTATCGTATGATCGTGACCGCGCTGGTCCTGGCTTCAGGACTGGCGCTGGTACTGCTACCCCTCAACTGGGCAGCATACCTGCTGCTAGCTAGTGGTCTCCTTGTGCTTATCCTCTTGCGGCCCATTCTCGGCCTCTACCTGCTCATTATCGCCATCCCCTTCGGGTTCTTGAAAGAGATCAGCCTTGGAGTCTTCAGCATAGGTGGGGCGGAGGCCCTTGCCGCTGTGACCGTCGTTGCCTGGCTTGCACGCATGTTAGCCCGCAGGGAGGTCAAGACCCTCCACGCCCCCTTGCTGGTGCCTCTGCTGGTTTTCGTAGCTGTCATTTCTTTCTCCTTGGCCGGGGCCCTCTCCTTGCAGTGGAGCATCAAGGGACTCTTGCTCTGGCTGGAGCTTCTCGCAGTGTACCTCCTGGTCGTGAACCTGGTGAGCTTTCGAGAGGCCATGGTGGTGGCGGTCGTGGTGCTGCTCGCCGGATGCGCGCAGGCGTTGCTGGGGTTCTACCAGTTCTTCGGACGGGTGGGGCCTGAAGGATTCCTGCTCTTCGATCGATTCATTCGTGCCTACGGCACCTTCGATCAGCCAAACCCGTATGGCGGCTACCTGGCTCTCATCCTACCGCTGGCCTTGAGTTTATTCCTCGGTCGCTGGCCACGGCGCGACGTGTGGGGCCTGCTGGTCTGGGGAGTGGCAGGGGGCAGCCTCGCTATGATGGGGGCCGCCCTGCTGATGAGTTGGTCGCGTGGAGCCCTGTTGGGGTTCCTGGGTGGAGCGGCACTGGTCGCCCTAGGAGGTCTGTGGCACAAGGTGTTCGGCGAAAGAACGAGTGGCGCCCTCTTTGGGGTGGCCGGTGCAGCCTTGGGGTCGCGGTGGCTGTTCGGATCCCGAGGAGGCACTCTGATCGCCCCCGTTCTGGGTGGGCTGTGCGGTCTGGGCACCGGGGTGATAGGTTTCCTCGCGCTGCGTCGGCGCTGGGTGTGGGCGGTGGTTGCACTTCTGCTCCTCCTCGCCACGATGACCCTGGCCCTGGGAGGTGATCGCTTGCTCCCCCCCCTGGTCTCGCAGCGTTTCTCAGACTTCCTTCCCTATCTTCAGGTGCCCGACGTGCGCGGGGTCCACGTCACCGATGAGAACTTCGCCGTTGTGGAGAGGTTAGCCCACTGGCAGGCCGCGCTGGCTATGCTTGAGGATCGTCCCCTGTTCGGCGTGGGTATCGGGAACTATGTGCCCGTGTATCCGGCGTACGCCCTGCCAGGCTGGAAGGATCCCTTGGGGCACGCTCACAATTACTACCTGCACATCGCGGCCGAGACTGGATTGCTGGGACTTGCGGCGTACCTGATGCTCTTGGCCACATGTTTGTGGCAAGGGTGGAACACAGTGCGGCGCCTGAGCGGCGCGGAGCAGGCTGTGGCTCTGGGCATCCTCGGCGTTCTGGGGGCTTTTGCTGTCCATAGTCTGTTTGACAACCTGTACGTTCACGGGATGAACATGCACCTTGCCATCCTGCTCGGCCTGCTGTTCGTACTGACTCGAAGACGAGGAGGACCAGTTGTCCAAGTTGATTGAGGCAGTTGTTGCCAACGATACTGTATCCAGGCTGTTGTTTTGGCTCGATGCCCATCCGTGGGGGCGACGACTGACCCAGACGGTGCTGTCCAACCGCAGGGAGGTGGTGCGTTTCGTCAAGTTCGCCACGGTGGGCGTGATAGGCACGGTGGTGGATTTCGGCGTGCTCAACGTTCTCGTCCTGGGTGGTGGGTTCACCAAGTTCTGGGCCAATACTTGCTCGTTCTCCGCTGCTGTGGTCAGCAACTTCATCTGGAACCGGCTGTGGACGTTCCCTGAATCCCGACAGAAGGGCCTGATTCCTCAACTCCTACAGTTCTCCCTGGTGAGCCTCGGAGGCTACGTCATCAACCAGATCATCTTCCTGGGGCTGGATAGCCTGGTCTTTCACGTCTGGGGCACGCTAGGCTACAACATCTCCAAGGCCATAGCCACCGTCGTCGTTCTGGTATGGAACTTCGGCATCAATCGTGTCTGGACGTACCGAGGGATCGACTGATCTCAGGACTCTCTGCTCTACCGGTTGAGGTACTGTACGGTTGCACATTGGCATAGACTACACTGCTGCTGTACATCAGCGGGCTGGCATAGGTCGCTACGCCCGAGGGATCGTCAGTGGCCTGGCAAGGCAGCACACCGAGCACTCCTTCGTACTGCTAGTGACTGGAGGTGAGGCGGAGGCTTCTCCACTGGGGCAGAATCCCGATCCTGCGCTGGGGGCCAGCTTCCGTGTGAGGCGGCTCCCGTTGTCGCTGAGGTTGTGGACGATCATCTGGCATCGCCTGCGCATACCTCTTCCCGTTGAAGTGTTCACAGGGCCGGTGGACGTGTTCCACTCACCTGACTACGTTCTACCGCCCGTGCGGCGAGCCAAGAAGGTGGTCACTGTTCACGACCTTTCTTTCCTGCGGTATCCCGAAGGAGCGGAGCCGAGCCTGCGGCGGTATCTCAGCGCGGTGGTTCCCCGCTGCGCGAGCGAGGCGGATGTGGTCTTGGCGGATTCGGAGAACACCAGGCAGGACGTCGTGGAGCTGTTGGGCCTCCCATCCAGGAAGGTTGACGTCGTCTACCCAGGGGTGGACCAGCGTTTCACTGTGATCCAGGAACGAGAGGTTCTCGAACGGGTGAAGGAGCTCTACCGCCTGAGCTATCCTTTCATTCTCAGTGTGGGCACGCTGGAGCCGCGAAAGAATCTGATCGTTCTACTCGAGGCGTACTCCATGTTGAAAGACCGCCACCATCTCCCTCACAGACTGGTGATAGCCGGGAGGGAGGGGTGGCTCTACGAGGGCGTCTTTCGACGTGTGGAGCAGTTGTCTCTCACGGAAGAGGTCGTCTTCCTGGGATTCGTACCCGACGAGCACCTGCCTGGCCTGTACACCCTGGCTGATGTGCTGGCATTCCCTTCTGTCTATGAGGGCTTCGGGCTTCCGCCGCTGGAGGCCATGGCTTGCGGCACGCCGGTCGTCACATCAGACTGCTCGTCTCTGCCAGAGGTGGTAGGGGAAGCTGGGCTGCTGGTGCCAGCAGACGATCCCGAGGCCCTGGCGGAGGCGATTGGCCGGGTGCTTGATGATTCGAAACTCAGAGAAGATCTGGTTAGACGCGGCCTGGCCAGAGCAGCGGAGTTCTCGTGGGAGGCGACGGGAAAGAAGCTCCTTGCCACATACGAGAGTCTGTTCGCGCGAGGGAACGGCTAGGGGGCCCAGAGAGGAGCCCACTCGTTGTCGGGATGCTGGGTCAGTCTCTGTAGGTTGCTTCCATCGGCGGCTATGACGTATATGTCGGCGTTCTCCTCTCGGAGAGAGGTGAACACGATGCGTTGCCCGTCGGGCGACCAGGCCGGAAGGACATCCTGGCCTGGATCGTTGGTCAGGTTGACCGTGGTCCCATCGCTCAGGCGGACCAGGTATATCTCGGCGTTTCCGTCTCGCTCACTAGAGAAGACGATGGTTTGCCCGTCGGGCGACCAGGCGAAGTCGCCGTCGTCGCTGGCATCGCTCTGCGACAGATTGTACTGGTCGCTGCCATCGGCGCTCATGACATAGATCTCGACGTTTCCATCGCGCTCGGACTCGAAGGCGATGCGGGTTCCATCTGGCGACCAGGCGGGGTTGGTGTCGGTGGCAGGATGTATGGTCAGCCTGGTCTGATTGCTGCCGTCGCTGTCCATGACGTAGATGTCGTCGTTTCCATCGCGTTGCGAGACGAAGGCGATCTGGGAACCATCGGGCGACCACGCAGGATGGCCATCCACGGCGGGGCTCGTGGTCAGTCTCGTGGGCTGGGAGCCGTCGGCGTTCACGGTGTAGATCTCCCAGTTGCCGTCGCGGTTGGTGACGAAAGCGATCTTCTGACCATCGGGCGACCAGGCGGGAAAGCCGTCGTCAGCCGAATGGTTGCTTACATTGAGTGGATAGGATCCGTCGGCATGCATGGTGTAGACCTCGGAGTTGCCGTCGCGATCGGTGACGAACAGGATCTGCCGTCCGTCGGGTGACCAGGCGTGCAGAACATCGTCGGATGAGGACTTGGTAAGATTGATGAGATCGGTGCCGTCGGTCCCCACCATGAGTACGTCGTCGTTGTCCTCATGGTTGGCCATGAAGATGATCTTGTCCACTGGTGCCGGAAGAGGTGTGGGAATCTGCGGCTGGCCACCGCCACAGGCGGCTGGGGCGAGCAGAAGTCCAAGTGACAACAAGACGATGGGCAAAATTCTCAGCACACGACACCTCCTCTGCGAACACTGGCTACCGGCAGGCCCACCGGAGGCGGGCACTGTCTGGGCCAGTTGTCCGAAGGCGACCAAGCCACGAAAGTACGCCAGGGTAAAGCCCTGGTTGTCTCGACGCGTCTCATTATAACATAGCGAATTAGAAGTGCAAAGCATTAGTATCGGTGAAGGAGGTAAGAAAGTGAAACTAGCAACAGCGATGAGTCGTCTGGGGACCGAGACCGCATTTGAGGTGCTGGCCAAGGCGCGTGCGCTCGAGGCCCAGGGTAGGGAGATCGTACATCTGGAGATCGGAGAGCCCGATTTCGATACTCCCTCCAACATCATAGAGGCGGCCGGTACGGCCTTGATGGAGGGACAGACTCACTACTCTCCGTCCGCCGGCATCCCGGAGTTGAGAGCGGCCATCGCCGGGCATATCGGGGAGACTCGAGGGGTCGACGTCCGACCGGAGCAGGTGGTAGTTACCCCTGGCGGCAAGCCGATCATATTCTTTGCCATTCTCGCTCTGGTCGAGGAGGGCGACGAGGTCCTGTACCCCAACCCTGGGTATCCGATCTACGAATCGATGATCGACTTCGTGGGGGCGAAAGCGATACCGTTGGTACTTGAGGAGAAGCGTGGTTTCCGATTCGACGTGTCGCAGTTGAAGGACAAGGTCTCGCCGCGCACGAGGTTGATAGTCATCAACTCGCCTCAGAACCCCACAGGTGGCATGTTGACCAGAGAAGACCTGGAAGTGATAGCCGACGTGGCGAAGGAGCACGACATCATTGTGCTCAGCGATGAGATCTACGACCGGATCATCTATGAAGGGGAGCACGTCAGCTTCCTGTCCATGCCTGACGTCCAGGATCGTACCATTCTCCTCAATGGCTTCTCGAAGACCTACGCCATGACCGGCTGGAGGCTGGGATACGGTGTTATGCCGGAGGAACTCGCTGCCCACGTTGCGCGCCTGATGACCAACAGCAACTCGTGCACTGCCACGTTTACCCAGACTGCGGGTGTCGAGGCGCTGACCGGTCCCCAGGACGCTCCGAGGGAGATGGTGGAGGAGTTCAGGCGGCGGCGAGACGTGATCGTACCCGGTCTCAACGCCATTGAGGGCATCAGGTGCACGATGCCCGAGGGCGCCTTCTACGCGTTCCCCAACATCGAGGGCACAGGTATGACCGAGCGGGAGTTCGCCGACTTCTGCATGGAGGACGCAGGAGTGGCCGTCCTTGCTGGCACGTCCTTCGGTGCACATGGTCGTGGCTTCATCCGCATGTCGTACGCCAACTCGATCGAGAACATAAAGAAGGCCCTGAACAACATCGAGGCGGCTCTGGCCAGGCGGTGAGGAGCTTTCGTGCGGAATCAGGGTAGGGCGGCTGCGATGTCCTCGCCGCTGACCTCGAAGACTGTGAACCAAAGCTCGCCTGATTCGCGAGTGAAGTTGCGCACGACACCCCTGGGGTAGTACTGCTGAAGACTGCTCAGATGGTGCAAATGTGAAGGGAGAAGGACGTAGGCAGCGTTCTTCTCCCCGCTCGTTTGGAGAGGTATGAACTGCTTAGGGTCAAGGACGTCTGTCCCCTGTGCGTCGCGGGCGATGAAGCGGATCGTGCCGTGGCGAACGTATAGCCTCGGTGCGCCCAGCAGGTATACTTCGCAGTCGTCACCTAGCGAGTCCATGTACCTGGCGACGGCTGTGGCAGGCTCCCGCATCGCCCACCCGTCTATGGTAACCAGGTACTTGTTGAAGTAGGTATCGTAGTTCAGGAAGGCGACGACGCTCAGACTGATCGCCACCAGGAGGCCGAGCACGGCTTTGGTGCCCTTGCCCCTTCCCCAGGCATGCTGAAGCACTTCCAGGATCCTCTCCAAGGCAACTCCCGCGAAGATGCAGAGAACTGGCAACATGCCCGCGAGCCGCGGCATGAACGGTGCCGGCAAAGTCAGCATCCCGCCCACGATCATGGTGGCCCAGAACCAGACCAGCAAGAAGCAATGGCGTGGGTGCCGGGCGTGGGCGAAGGAGTATCCCATCCCCAACACGAAGAGTGTCGCCGTGATGAAATCGAGCATCGCCCCCTTGTATCCATACTGACCACTCATGTCGCCACCATAGTTGAAGAGCGGCAGAACTCGGCCAGCCTGTCCCAGGAGCGTGACTACCGCGCCTTCTCGCGGGTATGGCGTGTCTTCCCAGCCCTGGTTGCCAAGGACGAAAACGTTGCTGGTGCGAGACATGAAGTGCCAGGGCTGCTGTATGAAATAGAGGCCCATGGGCGCGAAGATCAGGATCGCGGCCAGCCACAATACGGCGATCCCGCGCCAGTGGGCACGGAGGAACCTACGATTGGCTATCCCAGCGAGGACGAGGAAGCCCAAGATGATGAACGGTACCAGGCGAGAGGCATAGTAGAGGTAGAGTCCGGCTCCCATGAACAGGCCGCTGGCAACGAAGTCCCACCATTTTCTGGAGTGGAGTCCTCGAAACAGGAAATAGAAGGTCGCGACTTCGAACAGTGTGGTCTGCGTGTAGTTGATCCCCAGGCGGTTCAGAGCGAAAAACGGATGAGACACGGCAAGCAAGAATGTGGCCAGGAGTGCGGTGGTTCGGTTGAAAAGCAGGCGCGTCAGGAAGTAGACAGGGATGAGAGTGAGGGTTCCCACGATGACCGAGCTCATCCGCAGCCCGAAGACGGTATCGCCGAAGAGCATCATGCTGATGGCGTGCCAGGCGAAGCTCATCATAGGTAGGTGATACCAACCTACGGAGATCAGACTCTCTACCTCCCCGTGTAGCAGTTGGAGAGCCTGCATGCCCGATTCTCCCTCGTCTCCATGGAAGCCTGGTGGGATGTCGGCTACCCGATAGCTCATCAGGCCGAAGCCGAGGATCACGATCAGAACCAGCAGCAGGAGCTCCAACCTCCTCAGTGGTTCAGAGGTGCGCTGGGTAGTTTCGAATCGGATGCCGGTAGCCATGACGAACAGAATCACAGCCACTGTGTAGAGAGGGACCGCGGCTCGGAACGAGGACAAGGTCTTGATGGCCAATCCACCGCCGATGAGGACGAACAGGGGGAGTGTGAGGGCGAGTTTGTCAACCCGACAGGAACCGTGACGCCTGCTGAGAAGAGTGGATAACAGCAGCAGGCAGCCAATTGCGAAGAGGATGCCCGCCACGAGCGTCGAAGACCACGTAAGACTGGCTTGTGCGAGAGTGCCCGCGAGGAGGGCTGCCAAAGCTAGAGCTGTTCGGTCCAGGCCGCGAAGGTTGCGCTGTGCCCCCTCGAAGAGGGTACGTGCTCTTGCCAATAGGGCCATCACTCCCCGGAGTACAGCTCGGGTCTCAGCACTCCGACAAACGGCAGGTTGCGATAGATCTCCCGGTAGTCAAGGCCGTACCCGATCACGAATCGGTCCGGTATCTCGAAGCCCACATAGTCGATAGGGATGTCCAGTATCCTCCGTGCTGGCTTATTGAGCAGGGTGCATACCTTGACGCTGGCCGGGCCTCGTGTGTGCAAGTTCTCCATGATGTAGGTGAGGGTACGGCCGGTGTCTATGATGTCCTCAACGATGAGGATGTGTCGTCCCCTGATGTTCCTGTCCAGGTCCATGAGGATGCGGACCACGCCGCTGGACTCGGTGGCATCGCCATAGCTGGAGACGGCCATAAAGTCTATCTCCACCGGGATCTGTATCTCTCTCATCAGGTCTGCCAGGAACATCAAGCCGCCCTTCAGCACGCAGATGAGAAGAGGGTTCTTGCCTCGGTAGTCTTCCGTGAGCTTGCGCCCAAGCTCTGCGGTCTTCTCTCTTATTCGATCGTCGGTGATCAATACCTCGTCTACATCGTTCTCCATGAAACCTTCTCCTGAGAAGTCGAACTTGAGGTGGGAGTATCGAGCTGTCCGAGTGCCTGATTCTGATGGGAGTGCGATGAAAACCGTCGCCCAAGCCGCGCGGCTTGGCTCATTGCTTTGACGGCGATTATGACACAGATGAGGAGCGTGGTCAAGCACAGCGGTGGGACGGGGAGAATGAGCCTAGGTCTCGGCGGGCGGTGCAGTCCCGGCGCGAGCGTTTGACGGGGGCTTCTTGATTCCCTTCCAGTGGTGTCTCTTTGATTCAGCCAGTCCGGTTTGGTAGAATAGCGGTGGTCCGCTGGTGGCTGGCACAGAGGCAGCACGAGTAGTGGGAGGATATGATAGCATGGACGTGATATACGAAAGGGTTCTCGATCTTTTGCTTCAGGCGATCGACTTCCTGCCCAGGCTCACCGTGGCCATCGTGGTGTTCCTGATCTCTCTGTTGGGAGCCAAACTCGCAGGCCGAGCCGTGGCGCGGTCGACGAGAAACGCAGATGAGGAAATCGCCAGACTGTTGAGCAGGCTAGCCACCGTGGCGACAGTCGTTGTCGGCACTATCGTGGCGCTGGATCAGGTGAACTTCGACGTCACGGGCTTTGTGGCGGGCCTGGGTCTGGTTGGCTTCACCCTGGGGTTCGCTTTTCAAGATATCGCGAAGAACCTCATGGCGGGGATTCTGATCTTGATACAACAGCCGTTTGAGATAGGCCAGGCCATCGAGGTCTCAGGCTACTCAGGGACGGTGACCGACGTGGATATTCGCGCCACGACCATCAAGACCTGGGATGGACAGCAGGTCATCGTGCCCAACGCGGATGTGTACACGAGCCCCATCACCAACTACTCCGAGTACCACGCAAGACGGATCATCCTGGCGGTTGGAGTGGGATACGAGGAGGATCTTACTAACGCGCAGCAGGTATTCCTTCAGGCTATTCAGACGGTCCAAGGGGTGCTGGAGGATCCGGAGCCTGCCATCTACTGCAAGGGTCTGGGCGGCAGCGCTGTAGAAATGGCAGCGTACTTCTGGATCGACCAGACGGCATCGAGCCTCTTTGGTGTGACCTCTGAAGCGGTGAAGGCGCTGAAGGAAGCCGCGGCACGAGGGGGGATCAACCTGCCCTATCCCATTCAGACTGTGCGCGTCCGCCAGGTGGCGGACGAAGAGCCTCTGTAGACTCAGACCTCCTTGAGGAAGCGCAGGTGCAATACGTCGCGTGTCTGGTCGGTGATCTTCGCGCGCTCGTCAATCCTCTGCCCGGCTACCCAGACGACGTGGGTGGTAGAAACGACCAGCGGCAGGCGGTCGCGGACGTCCTGCGGGACCTTGGCGTCGATCAGAAAGGCGTTGAGGCTTTTCGACTTGCCGGCCATGCCTAGAGGCTGGAAGCGATCCCCGGTTTTGCGCGCGCGGAGCGCTAGCTGGTCACCCGTCCGTTCCAGGTCCAGGTAGGCCTGCCACGGGTCTGTGTTGCGTAGCGCCTCCTCGGGCATCCGTTGTCTGTCCAAAACGTCTGCGTGGAGCCTCCAGTCGCCCCCGGGGATCTGAGTGGTGCCTGGCACTTCCATGCGCAGTGGATCTTCGGGGACAAGTGGCAGGTCGGGCGCGGGGATCTCCTCACCGATCACAATAGCATCGTAGCCCTTGAAGAGGAATAGCCCCTGGGGCAGCGTGATCTTGGCGCCAGCACCCTGTGCCTCCAATCCCGTTCTGGCCTGTTCCACGTGGGTCCAGGTGATGTCGCGAAGCGACTTTCGCAGGCGGCGGATGGCTTCCCTGAGAAGCTGCCTCTGAAGGCTGGGGTGCAGCTCTAGCCACGGTTCCAGCGGGAAAGTGATGGCGCTCTCGCCTTGGCTGGCCAGGTGTTTCCAGGCCGCCAGACTCTGGGCGTGCAGATAGTCATAGTCGTCCGCAATCGAGCGTGCCGAGTGACACAATACCTCGCGAAAACGGGGGTTAAAGCTTTCCAGACGGGGGATCAGCTCGTGGCGGATGCGGTTGCGGTGATAGGTGAGAT
>CAZOBP010000026.1:0-24515 GCA_964577995.1 uncultured Anaerolineales bacterium | reverse complement strand
TCACCTCGGAAGACCGGAAATCCTATCCAAATGAGAAGAATTGACTATTGCCAGGCCGGCGAGTTCGCAGTAGAATATGAAGGCATCAGAACCCATCTGGCCACGGACACTGCGGTCGAGATGAAGGGATAGGAGTGGACATGCCACGGAGAGGGACCATACTCATCATCATAGGGATCATCCTGGCCTTGGGAACCACGGCAGTCGTGTTCGTGCTGCTGCGGCCATCTGGTCAGCAGGCTGCGGCGACGCCCCAGCCGACTCCAGAGGAGAAGATCTCGGTGGTCATCGCCGCGCAGGAGATACCTGCCCTCACCGAGATACCGGCCGATGCCGTGGGAACGCTCCTCATCCCCAAGTCGGCCTTGAATGCGAGGTACCTACTGGATCCAGAGGCCGTCATCGGGAAGAAGACCTTGACGAACGTCTCCAGAGGTTCCTTCATCACCACAGACGTGCTGCTTGACGAAAGCAAGGTGCTCGAACTGGGCTACAACGCCTCCCTCAACATCCCGGAGGGCAAGGTGGCTGTGGCCTTCCGTACCACCCAGCTACGCGCGGTGGCCGGGGCCATCCAGAACGGTGACTTCGTGGACATCTTGATCTCGTACTGGATGCTGGACACCGAGGCGACGCCTACAACCGCGGCCGAGGAAGAGGCAGCAGTACCGGCAGAGTCCTACGTTCTCCTGGCCCAACTGCTGCTACAGGACGTGGAGGTCCTTCGCGTGGGACCTTGGGCCGGTGTCGCCGTTCCTCCTGCGGAAGGTGAAGAAGCAACCCCAGAAGCGACACCGGCAGCGGAGGGAGAGGCAGCCACGGCAGAGGGCGAACTCGCGCCCGTTTCCGCACAGGCGGAGGTGGTCCTCACCCTACTGCTGGATCAGCAGGATGCTTTGGTACTCAAATACGCTCGCGAAAGCGAGGCCTCGATAGACCTCGTGCTGCGTGGGCGCGAAGACCGCGAAAGTGTGCGTACCGAGACTGTGAGTCTCGAGTACGTCATGACCAGGTTCGAGATCACGGTGCCGCCGGAACCCATGCGGTTCGTGCCCAGGTCCTATCAACCGTAGCCGCGCGCCGGTGTACAAGTCCAGGGCGTCATTGCCAGTAGTGAGACGATAACCATGGCCGAACTGCCCGACAGCAAGATACGCGTCCTCATCGTGGACGACATTCCCGAGACCCGGGAGAACGTGCGTAAGCTGCTCTACTTCGAGCAGGACATCGAAGTCGTTGGCGCCGCCGCCAATGGCACTGAAGGCATCGAGATGGCACGCAGCCTGCGGCCCGACATAGTCTTGATGGACATCAACATGCCCGACATAGACGGCATTACCGCGGCGGAGTCCATCTCCCAGTCGGTGCCCGAGGTGCAGATCATCATGATGTCGGTCCAGGGTGAGACCGACTACTTGCGACGATCGATGCTGGCGGGTGCCAGGGAGTTCCTGGTGAAGCCTTTCTCGGCCGATGAGCTCATAGCCAGCATACGTAGGGTCTATCAACTGAAGCCCAAGGCCGTCTCCGTCCAGCCGCAGATCCTCCGACCACAGCCCCTCACGGAAGGTCGAGTTTCCACGCCCAGCCTCACCTTTGCGGAGGGCGAGGTGGTTTGCGTATACAGCCCCAAGGGCGGCACAGGTTGTAGCACCATCGCCACCAACCTGGCACTCGCTCTGAACAATGGGAATAGCAGGTCTGCCCTCGTGGATGGCGATCTTCAGTTCGGGGACATCGCTGTGCTGCTGAACCTGCAGCCCAGCAGGACCATCAGCGACATCGTTGCACACATGGAGTCCCTGGACGCGGATTTCCTGAGCGACGTGATGACGGCACACCCATCGGGCCTGAAGATCCTGCTGGCGCCGCCGAGACCAGACGTGGCTGAGATGGTCAGAGCAGACGACATGAGAGAGATCCTCAAGAACCTGAGGTTGCTCTACAATTACACCATCGTGGACACAGCATCCTATCTCGACGACGTTGTCCTCACCGTGCTGGAGCTATCGGACACCATCCTTCTAGTCACCACGCCAGAGATCCCAGCCATCAAGAACGTGAGACTCATCCTCGAAGCCTTGGATGCCCTGGACTATCTCAGCAAGACTCGGCTGGTCGTGAACATGGCTGGCCGCAAGGATGGGATCACCGACAAGGACATCGCGGACCACATCAAGCACCCGGTCTTCGCCACCATACCCAGAGACAATGGTCCTGTCACCGCCGCCGCCAACCAGGGAGTACCCATCGTGGTCAGCAGCCAGAAATCTCCCGTCGCCAGGGGCATTTCCCACCTGGCCGAGCTGGTGCGCGCGGAGATGAGTCAGGTAGCAGACACGCGATCCCAGAGAGCAACCTCGTCTCCAGAGACGGCGACCAGAACACTCCTGGGGCGCATCTTCGGTTGATCCAACGGTTTCCCGACGAGAGTGGATGAGGTCAAGGAGGCACACCTGAATGTCGCTTCTGAAACGTATAGAGAAGGGCCAGAAACCGGACGACGACATCCGCACCACGAAGCTGGAAGAGTTGAGGCTGAAGCGTAGACCTGCGAAGCCAGCACGGGATACCTTCTCCGAACTGAAGAATCGAGTTCAGAAGAAGGTCATCGCCGAACTGGACCCGCGGATGGACCTCTCTCAGACGGGTGAGGTACGTGGTGTCATCGAAGAGATGTTCAACACCGTGCTGGCCGAGGAGAACGCCATCCTGAGCCGCGCGGAGCGGAACGTACTTCTTGAGCAAATCGTGGCCGAGATCATGGGCCTGGGTCCGCTGGAACCCTTGCTCAAGGATGAGACCATCACCGAGATCATGGTCAACGGTGCCCAGAGGATATACGTGGAGCGGCAGGGCAAGATCGAGAAGACCTCGTACAGGTTCGAGAGCGATGAACACGTGATGCGCATCATAGACCGGATCGTGGCCCCGTTGGGAAGACGCGTAGACGAGAGCCAGCCGTACGTCGACGCGCGCCTCCCTGATGGCTCCCGTGTGAACGTCATTATCCCGCCCCTCTCCATCCAAGGGCCAATCATCACCATTCGTTTGTTCTCCAAGGTGCCCTATACCATGGAGGACCTGGTAGGCTTTGGAACTCTGACCCTGGAGATAGCCGAGTTCCTGGAGATCTGCGTGAAATCGAGGCTCAATATTATCATCTCGGGTGGCACCGGCTCTGGGAAGACGACGACTCTCAACGTACTCTCGGGCTACATCCCCAACGATGAGCGCATCGTCACCATCGAGAATGCGGCGGAACTGCAGCTCCAGCAGGAACACATCATCTCGCTGGAATCCCGCATGGCCAACATCGAGGGCAAGGGCGAGGTCAGCATTCGAGAGCTGGTAGTCAACTCGCTACGAATGCGGCCCGACCGCATAGTGGTCGGGGAGGTACGGTCCGGCGAGGCGCTGGACATGCTCCAGGCCATGAACACGGGGCACGACGGCAGCCTCACCACCTGCCACTCCAACAGGCCTAGAGACACCCTGTCCCGTCTGGAGACGATGGTGCTCATGGCGGGTACCGATCTCCCACACCGTGCCATTCGTGAGCAGGTCTCGTCCGCCCTCCACTTGATCGTCCACCAAGAACGACTCAGAGATGGCTCGCGAAGGCTGGTCAACATCACCGAAGTGCAGGGCATGGAAGGGGACGTCATCGTTCTTCAGGACCTCTTCACCTTCGAGCAAACAGGGTTCGACGACGGCCGCATCATCGGTCACCTACGGCCTACCGGGGTCCGGCCCAAGTTCACCGAACTCATAGACGCGTCGGGGTACCATCTGGATGCTAAATTGTTCGGATATGACCAGCGAGGACGATTCAGAGGATAAGAGGAGGTAGCCGAACTGGACCCCATACTCATTCTCCTACCACTTCTGGCGGGGGGCTCCATCTTGGTTGTCTTCGTGGGGATTTCCAGGGTGCTGAGTTCACGCTCAAGGGTCATCACCCGTCTGGGCGACGTCACAGCAGTCGTGGCCGAGGAAGCCCCGAAGGGTGCCGCGCGGGGCGAGCGCGCGGTGCCAAGAGTAGTGGTGAACCTGGATCGGGCCATCGCCCAGCAGAGTTTCGCCAAGGGGGTCGCCACCGATCTGGCCCAGGCCAACCTCAAGTTCACGGTGGTCGAGTTCATGCTCTTGAGTCTCGCCGCTATCGCTGCGGGCATCGGTCTGGGTGCCATCGCCGTTCGCCAGATGTGGATAGTGGGCGCTGCAGGGGGCGGCGTGCTTGGCTTCATCCTGCCGCGCTTCTTCTTGGGGATGCGTCAGAGCAGACGATTGAATGCCTTCAACGACCAGCTAGGTGACACCATCACCCTGCTGGCGAACTCGCTACGCTCGGGCTATAGCCTCCTGCAGTCCATGGAGATGGTAGGGCGAGAGCTGCCCCCACCTATGAACGAGGAGTTCCAGCGCGTAACACGGGAGATCGGCCTTGGCCTGTCCAACCAGGACGCGCTCAATAACCTGCTCAGGCGCATCCAGAGCGATGACCTCGACATGATGATCACCGCCATCAACATCCACCATGAGGTGGGTGGCAATCTGGCCGAGATCATGGACACCATCGGACACACCATACGAGAGAGAGTGCGCATCAAGGGCGAGATTCGTACTCTAACAGCTATGGCCAGGTATTCCGGCTATCTGGTCAGCATCCTACCCGTGGCGGTCGCCGGCCTGCTGTTCGTCATGAATCCCGACTACATGTCCGCTCTCTGGGAAGACGCCTGCGGAGTACAAATGATCGTCGCTTCCGCCATCGGCATGCTCACTGGTTGGATCATCATTCGCCGCGTCGTGAACATCGAGATCTGATACGCAGATGCGAAGAGCAGCCTAGGGGAAGTATGAGATGTCAGATATGCTACTGCCTTTGCTGATCTCCCTTGGCATCGGGGGCAGCATTATCATCGTCTTTGTGGGTTTGGCCTCGCGTCGCCAGACTGACGTAGTAGAGGAACGCCTCGGCGAGTTTGGCACGCGGTCTGCGATGACCCTCGAGCAGATCGAGCTCTCCGAACCGTTCTCCGAGCGCGTGATCAAGCCCATGCTGAGAGCAGTTGCCAACGTCTTTGCTCGCCTCACCCCACGGCGGAACATGGAGGCCATCCAGCACAACCTGGACTTGGCGGGCAACCCCCACGGGTGGTCCCCCACCGAATTCACAGGCCTCCGACTCGCATCCGCTTTGGTTTGCGCTGGCCTGGGCCTTGGCCTGACGTTTCTCGGGCGAGCGGCCCTGAGAAACCAACTCTTCGCCACAGCCCTCGCAGGAGCGCTGGGCTACTTCCTGCCCACGATATGGCTAACCATGAGAATCAACAATCGTAAGGGGGACATCCTCAGAGCCCTGCCCGACGCTCTGGATCTCCTGACCATCAGTGTGGAAGCAGGCCTCGGCTTTGACGCCGCCTTGAGCAAAGTGGCCGAGAAGTGGGACAACGAATTGAGTCAGGCCTTCACACGCGTCTTGGTCGAGATCCAAATGGGAACACTACGACGAAAGGCGCTGAGGACAATGGCTGACCGGGCGGGCGTGCCCGAACTCACAAGCTTCGCAGCAGCTATCATCCAAGCTGACCAACTGGGTGTGAGCCTGGCAAGGGTGTTGCACATCCAGTCCGAACAGATGCGCATCAGACGTCGCCAGCGGGCAGAGGAACTGGCCAATAAGGCTCCGATCAAGATGATGATACCGCTGGTCTTTCTCATCTTCCCAGCCCTCTTCGTTGTCTTGCTCGGTCCTGCCCTGCCTTCACTCAGAAGCGCCTTTGGCGGCTTCTAGGCCTTCACCTGCACGCGAGCGCGACACAAGCCTCCGCTCAAGCATCCCGCGCGGGTCGAGGGCACGTGGCATCCCAGCAATCAGTGCGCAGCCCACACCACCAGGAAGCGAGCAATTGAACCCACCGCCAAGCTGGCGCGCAGCCACCCACAGACTGCTCAATTTGGTGTTCCCGCGCCGGTGCGTATCCTGCAACCGTGGCGCGGATCTGCTATGCTCGTCGTGCCAGAACGAGATTGAGTTCATTCAGCCCCCCGTTTGCCCCCTCTGCGGCCGATCCATGCCTGCACCCCGGCGCTGTCTCTCTTGCGAGAGGATGCCCCTGAGGATAGACGGGATTCGCGCCGTGGGCTATCTCGAGGGACCACTGCGAACCGCCATTCATCGCTTCAAGTACTCCAACGTGCGTGGGCTGGCTGAACTCCTGGGGCGGCTGGCAGTTGAATCTCTCCTGCGCTATGATCTCCCCGTGGATACCATCGTCCCCGTTCCTCTGCACCGGCGCCGCCTGGCAGAGCGAGGATACAACCAGGCTAGCCTTCTGGCCGCGGAAATCGGCAGCGCCGTAGGTCTGCGCGTTGTCGATGATGTCTTGGTCCGCGTCAGAAGCACCATCCCTCAGGTAGGACTCACCGCGCGAAGGCGAAGGGAGAACGTGAGAGGCGCGTTTCGGTGCACCTCTACCGCGCTCGGGGGACACAACATCCTGCTCGTGGATGACGTGTGTACCACCGGAGCGACACTGGAGGCATGCAGCTCGGCCCTACAAGATGTCGCGGCTGGGCCTGTGTGGGGATTGGTGCTTGCGCGGGAGAAGTGGCAAGAAAGCTGACCAATCAGTCCCTTGGACGGAGGATCACAGCATGGACTTGAGAATCACCAGCAAGAACATGGAGCTAAGCGACAACATTCGCGATTACGTGGACAAGAAAGCCGGCAGACTAGACCGCTATCTACGACACATCGACGAGGCCTCCCTAGAGTTGACGAGAGCGAGCTCCAGGAGCGCCCAGGACCGGCACATAGCGCAGCTCACTGTGCGGGTCAGGGGCACCATCTTGCGTGCCGAAGAGACGGCGGCCGATGTCTTCACCGCCTTCGACGCCGTGCTGGACAAGATGTACCGTCAGATCATGCGCTACAAGACTAGTAGGCGTGGGCGTCGGCGGCCACAGGAAGAGGACCTCATGCCCCCTATCGAAGAATACGAGGAGGCGGCTGGAAGACAGATCGTGAGAACCAAGCGCTTCCTCGTCCTTCCCATGAGTGAGGAAGAGGCCGCCGAACAGATGGAACTGCTGGGTCACGACTTCTTCCTCTTCCTCAACGCCAACACTGGTGATCTGAACATCATCTATAGGCGGCGAGACGGCGACTACGGACTCATCGAACCGGAGCTGGCATGACTTCGACGCGGACCATCCTTCTAGTCTGCACCGGCAACATGTGCCGCTCGCCCATGGCGGAGGCCATCCTCAAGGATCAACTGCACAGAGATCGCAAGGACCACCTCTATCGTGTGCATTCAGCCGGAACGTGGACCATTGACGGCCGCGGCGCCTCACGTCTCGCCATCGAAGCTATGCAGGAAGCGGGCCTGGACCTCACTGGTCACCGGACCCACCATCTCACCTCTGAAGACGTCCGCCAGGCAGCTCTGATTCTCGTCATGACACAAGACCACAAGGAGTCACTACTCGCGGAGTTCCCAGAAGTGGACCAGAGGACCCTTCTGCTGAGTGAGTTGGTGGGCAACAGATACGACATCTTGGATCCCTATGGCAGTGACACACTGGAGCTCTATCGCGAGTGTGCCCATGAGATAGAGAGTCTGCTGCGTCGGGGCTACGACCGCATCCTGGAGCTCGCCCCAGAGGGCACGGGAGGGACTTGAAGGGGCTAGGCTCGCTTAAGGCGCCACAAGCGCCAGTACCTCACCAACTCATAGTAGGCCATGAGGAGGCTGAGCAAGAGCCCCCGCCAGCCGTCTCTGTATCCCCGCAAGGTCACGTAGCGCCAGAAGAGCTGCCGGAGAGGCTGAAGCAGGAAGTTCCAAGGTCTGGCCCGCTGGCCGCTCTCGAACAACATGCGGGCCTCGAGGTCGGTGTACCTGTCCTGTTTCTGCCGGAATTCCTTCACCGTGGAGTAGTTGTAGTGAACGAGGGGGTTCCGCAGGTATCCGGCCTCGCCGTCGAGTTCTACGAGCTCGTGGACCTCCCGGCGCTCGTCGTAGCAGGCCTTGGCTCTCCGCAGGAGCCGCAACTGGTAGTCGGGGTACCAGCCCGCATGACGAATCCACGCGCCGAAGATGTAGTTCCTCCTGGGCACCCACCACCCGTCGAGATCCGCGCGGCCCACCGCTTGCCTGACCTCGTCCGCCAGGTCCGGGGGCACTCGCTCGTCTGCATCAACGAAGAAAACCCAGTCGCTGCTGGCCATCTCTAGCGCAGCGTTCCGCTGTAGAGCGTAGTTGTCGAACCGTCGCTCTCGCACCTTCGCGCCCTTGGACCGGGCAATTTCCACTGTGGCATCATCGCTCAAAGAATCCAGAACCAGCGTCTCGTCCGCCCACTGGACGGTGTCCAGGCAGTCGGCGATGTTCTCTTCTTCGTTTCTGGTGAGAACGACGACTGACACCTCGGTCATATGCTCTCTTGCACCGGCAAAGGAAGGCCCAGGTCCGGTCCCGTACAGGACACCTACGCCAAGGATCGAACCTCCTCATATGCGCGCAGGCGTCGCTTCAGGTCCTCTGCATCCAGATCACCTTTGAGATGCGCCCAACGCACCCGCAAGCCCAGGTAGGCGATTCCCAGGTTTACCAGCCACCTCGCCATACGCCGGAAGGATGGGCCGTACTGCTTTCGGTAGAGGCGATAGCGACTCCGGTGAAGCTCCACGTACATATCATCGCGGAACTGCGCGGTGCTCTGGCCCACGTGGTGCACGATCTCCGCGGCTGGACAGCAAAGGATCGTCCAACCCGCCCGCTTGATGCGCATGCACCAGTCTATCTCCTCACAGTACATGAAGAAACCCTCGTCCAGCAAGCCAACCTCGTCCACGACCGATCTTCTAACCATCAGAGCGGCTCCGAGAGGATGGTCGATGGCAAACGGTTTTCCCTTTTCATACCAGGCACGGGGATAGCGACCGTTGAGGCGAGAGTTGAGGAACCGATGATTGAGCGGGAAGAAGTCCAAAAGGATCATGGGCAGCGTGGGAAAGGTGAAGGCGGAGTGCTGGAAGCTGCCATCCGGAAAGAGCAAACTCGGGCCCACGGCTCCGACCTCGCTCCGCTCCTCCATCAACCTCTCCATCTCTGCCAGCGCCCCGTCCGTGGCCACGGTGTCGGGGTTGAGAAGGATCACATACCGCCCACTGCTCTCTCGAATCCCCTGGTTGCTGCCTGCCGCAAAACCGACATTCTCTGAGTTAGCAAGTACGCGGACTGCGGGGAAGCTGTCTTGGATCATGGCGACGCTGCCATCCGAAGAGGCATTGTCAACGGCGATGACCTCGAATCTCAGTCCAGAACCTAGAGTGGAGAATACCGAAGCCAGGCATTCCCGCAACAGCTTCCGCGTGTTGTAGCTGACCGTGACGACGGAGAGGTCCATCCTTTGGCCCGCTGGCCTCAGAAACCGATGTTGATCTCGGTGGGGTGCTGCCGATCGTTCACTATGCGCACCTGCTCGTGGATTAGACCGGCCCAGTAGTAGGGGTTGATCTTGGGTGGCTCGTCGATGATGGTGATGTGACCTACCACTGTTACGCGCTGCCCGGGGAGCAGATACAGTTGCCTCTGCCCATTGATTGTCCTCTCCTCCAGGTCATCGTCTCTGCCCAACTGCCACCGATACGTGTAGGAACGCCCGTCACTGTTGCCCTCGAAATCGACCCCCACGCGGAATATGCCTGGCTCCTCGTAGAACCCCAGGGTGTTGAAGTTCTCGCGGCTGGTGTACGTGGTGCCTGAAGCGGGTCCCTTGGTGCGAATGGCCACGCCGCCCACGTTCTCCACGGTCACCGTGACGTGAAGAGTCCCTCCCAGAGGAAGGACCTCCGGGTAGAACTCCACCGTCTTGATCTCTGCCAGGGGCAGGCCACCATCTTCGATGGTCAGTGGGGCCTCTTGGATCACCCTGTTGCCGACGCGATCGGCAGCCTGCACCACAACTGTGTAGTGGCCATCCGCCGGTGGGGATGCTCCCATGTCGATCCCCCCATCGTAGTCGTATTCCCAGAGGCCCGGCTCTAGCTCCACCTTGCTGGGACTCCCCTCCAGATCGAAGTCATCCTCGTCCCATCTCGTCTTGGGCAGTCCCACAGGGTAATGCCGGCCCCCCGTGTCCCGCAGATAGACCTCCACCTCGGCCTGTTCCAGGAGGCGATAGCTGATGGTAATACGGTCGTTGATGCCGTCTTGGTTGGGGGTGAACACCTCGGGAAACACTGTGAAGTCCTCGATCTGTGGACCCAGGCTATCCGCGCCGATCACTATCAACCGGCCGTCCACCCTCTCCTTCTCGCCTGATGCCTCATCCACAGCCTCAACCACCCAGGTGTACTCACCATCCGGCAACACCTGCCCGTCGATGGCGCCCCCAAACAAGGCTTCATACTCCCCTGGTGAACGTCTGTTTCCATCGCGGAAAACGTGCTGCTGCCCCTCTTGATCGACGAAGTGAACGTAGACCAGACACTGAACAGATATCTTGTAGCTGATTCTGGCCACATCATCCACTCCGTCGGCGTTGGGAGAGATCGCCGAAGGCTGTATCTCAACGTCGTACACCAGGGGCCGCCCCCCGGCGCACGCGGTTGTCAGCACCAGGACTGATCCCAACGTCACCGCCAGCAGCAACCAGATTGAACTCTTGCTCAACGCCGGTACCTCCATGTTGATCGCTATCTCCTGCCGAACCCTCGCTCCAACTGCTTGGCGCTCACGTGAAGCATCGTGGGCCGTCCGTGAGGGCACGTGCGCGGCAGACTAGTCTGTTCGAGCTGCACCACCAACTCTTGCATCTGGTCCATCGCAAGCCCTTGGCCGGCCTTGACAGCACCATGGCACGCTAGACCTATCTTGATCTCCTCTTCCCACGGCCGCGTACCGTCGGCAGTGTGGGCTTCATTCGTGATGTCCACGATGGAATTGGCCAGGTCCGTTGCCTTGAGGATGGCCGGAACAGCACGGACGAGGTACGTATCCCCGCCAAAGGCCTCGATATCGAAGCCGAAGTCCCTGAGCTTGGCCACTCGATCGTCGTCCAGTACGGCTTGCCTTGGACCCACCTCTACGGTGATCGGCTCCATCAGCCTCTGCGAGGCGACTGTGGCCCTGGCGTTTTCCTCCTCCAGGCGCTCGTACAGCACGCGCTCGTGCGCCGCGTGCTGGTCTATGAGGTACATACCCGTTGGTCCCTCGGCGATGATGTACGTCCGTCCAAGCTGGCCCAATACCCTGAGCATGGGCAGCTTGTCCCCGGCAGCACCCTCGTCGCCCGCCACGACCGGTTCTCCCGTACGCTGCACGTCCAGCGCCAGTTCTCCAGGCCGTGCCCGTCCGCGCTCTCCGGCGTCGACCAGGCGACTCTGGCGTGTCTCTACCACGGCCTCCCAGCCAAAGCTTGCCGAGTCGCCAGGTACCGGCGCCATACGAGCTAGGGTCTGCCGGACCGCCCTCTGCACGGCCGAGAATACCTCCCCGGTGTTCCGAAACCGCACCTCGCTCTTAGCCGGATGTACATTCACGTCCACGTGATCGGAGCGTATCTGCAACCTCAGCACCACGATAGGATGCCGACCTCTCGGCAAGAGGCTGTGGTATGCCTCTCTGATGGCATAGCTGGTCAACCGATCTCGAACCCAGCGGCCGTTCACCAGCACAGTCACGTTACGGGCGTGTGAGCGATTCAGCAATGGATCGCTCACAAAACCGCTCACGGAGATGGTTGATTCGCCTATCGCACCGTTCGGGATGCTTAGCATCTGTTCGGCGACCTCAAGGCCATACACGTCCACCAGCACGTCGTACAGATTCCCCGTGCCTTTCGACTGGAACACAGTGCGCCCATCTGTGAGAAGGCCCAACCGCAAAGCTGGATAAGCCATGGCATAGCAGGTCACCATCTCGCTGATGTGCCGCGCCTCAGTTGCGTCAGAGCGCAAGAACTTCAGACGGGCCGGTGTATTGAAGAACAGGTTTTCCACCGTGACCACGCTGCCCTGTCCGGCTCCCTGCGGCTCGTGCCGCACGATCCGTCCACCCTCCAGTCGCAGCAGAGTCCCCGTCTCTTCGCCTCTGGCGCGGGTCGCCACTGTGACCTGAGACACCGCAGCGATGCTCGGCAGAGCCTCCCCTCGGAACCCCAGCGTCGAGATCTCACTGAGCTGCTCCGCCGACTGGAGCTTGCTGGTGGCGTAGCGTTCGAAGGCGAGGGGCACCTCGTCCTGCGGGATACCACACCCGTCATCGATCACCCTGATCAGCCTTCGTCCTCCCTGACGTACCTCCACCTTGATGTCCGAAGCGCCAGCGTCGACAGAGTTCTCCATCAACTCCTTCACCACAGACGCCGGTCGCTCAACCACTTCGCCCGCTGCGATTCTCGATGCAACCTCTGGGGGTAGAACCTGGATAGCCATGAGTTCGGCCGACCACCACAATCTGATCCAAAGACATGTCACCAAAGCGCCTGAGCTATTGTATCATAGCGGTTCGCGGTCTGCCAACGGCACAGACGCGCCGCTCCTGTTTTCCAAGCCTCTCCAGCGGCTGCTATTGACCCCAGCAGCCTCCCCGGTGTTGTTCTTTGCGGCCTCTTGGTGTAGAATAATGCCGGGAAGCCGCCTCGCAAGTGAAGCCGATAGTCAGGAGATGTTGTGATGAACGAAACCGTCATTGTGGGCGGGGTGCGGACTCCAGTAGGAAGCCACGGCGGAGGGCTGAGAGACGTAACGCCACAAGAACTGGCCAAGATCGTCATGGCCGAGGTGATGAATCGGACAGGTGTGGACCCCAATGTGTTCGACGATGTCATCTTCGGATGTTGCGGCCAGTTCTCGGATGCTCCGAATGTCGCCCGTGTGGCTGCACTAATGGCTGGCGTTCCCACCCACGTCCCGGGCTATACCGTCCAGCGCAACTGTGTATCCGGCATGGTCGCAATCAGCAACGCTTGTCAGGCCATCAAGGCCGGTGACGGCCAGGCATACCTGGTAGGCGGTACGGAGTCCATGAGCTATGCTCCCTATACTGTCCGTGGAGCCCGGTGGGGACTCAAGCTCCGAAGCACAGAGTTTGTCGACGTCATCTGGGAAGGGTTGACGGACCCCGTCTGCGACATGATCATGGGCTACACTGCGGAGAACCTGGCCACGTTCTACGGGATCAGTCGCCAAGATCAGGACGAATTCGCGGTACAAAGTCACAGAAAGGCATTCATGGCTACGCGCATGGGCAAGTTCAGAGATGAGATCGTGCCCGTTCCTGTGATCAAGCGTGTAGCCGGCCAAGAGGTCGCCAGGGAGGAAGTCTCGCAGGACGAGAACATCAACGCTGGCCTGACAGTAGAGAAAGCCGCCCTGTATCCCACGGTCTTCAAGAAGGGCGGCGTGGTCACACCCGCCAACGCCTGCCCCATCTCCGACGGTGCGGCCGCGCTCATCGTCATGTCCAAGCAGAAGGCAGATGAACTGGGCCTGGAACCCATGGCCTACGTTCGCAGCTACGCGTACGCCGGCGTCCCACCTGAGATCATGGGCATCGGACCAACCAAGGCGATACCCCTTGCTCTGGAAAGGGGCGGCCTCAAGCTCACCGATATCGACCTCATCGAGCTAAACGAGGCCTTCGCCGCCCAGGCGCTGGCCTGCGGGATAGAGCTGGAAAAGGACGGCTTCGATTGGGAGAAGGTCAATCCCAACGGGGGAGCCATTGCCCTTGGCCACCCCGTGGGCTGCACCGGTGCGCGGATCACCGTCACGCTTCTCTACGAGATGATCAAACGGGATGCTAGCCTGGGTTTGGCCTCGGCCTGTGTCGGTGGCGGACAGGGTGGCGCGCTCATCATCGAGAGGAAGTGAGGACAAGGAATCGAGATGTATAACAAAGCCCAGAGAGTCGAATTCATCGCCGCAGGAGAGGAGGTGTACGCGAAGCTGAAGGAGCACCTGGAGCCTACCCACGAGGGTGAGATCGTGGCCATTCATCCCGAGAACGGGGATCACTTCCTGGGGAAGACCCTGAACGAGGCTGATGAGAAGGCCTTCACGGAGTACCCCGACCAATGGCTGTACTTCGTGCGCATCGGTTCGCCGGAAGCATCACTGCCCCTGAAGACCTGGTAGGTTCCGGCAACACCGAAGGAGGGAAGAACAGGATGTACATATTCAAGGCTGGAGTCGTAGGCGCAGGTTTCATGGGCGCCGAAATCGCGCAGGTCATCTCCTACTCTGGGCTGCCGGTGGTCCTCAAGGACGTCGACCAGGAGCTACTGGACAAGGGACTCGAGCGCATCCGCAACATCTACCAGGGGCGTGTGGACAAAGGCAAGATGGACACATCCACCCTCACGGAGAAGATGGATCTGATCCAAGGGACTCTAAGCTACGATGGCTTCGAGGACGCGGATATCGTCATCGAAGCTGTGCCCGAGAAGATGGGACTCAAGAAGCAGGTCTGGCAGGAGGTTGAAGAGGTGTGTCCGGAGACCACCATCTTCGCTTCGAACACCACGGCCCTGAGCATCTCGGAGATGGGAGCGGCCACTAAGAAGCCTAGCAAGGTGGTGGGCATGCACTTCTTCAGCCCGGCGCACATCATGAAGCTGGTGGAGGTCATCCCCGGCCTGGACACAGACGAGGAGACCGTCAACGATGTGGTGATGTTCTCAGAGTCGCTGAGAAAGATCCCGGTGGTGGTGCAAGAGTGTCCCGGATTCCTCGTCAACCGCCTGCTCATGGCCTACCTGAACGAGGCCGCTCTTTGCCTGGAGGAAGGTGCGGGAACTGCGCAGGATATCGACGCAGCCATGGTGGGCTTCGGCTGGCCCATGGGCCCCTTCACCTTGATGGACATGGTCGGCGTTGACATCTGCTACATCACCGGCAAATATCTGACGGAGGAGTATGGGGAGCGCCTCCAGGCCGCCAAGATCTTCGCCAAGCTCTACGAGGCCGGTCGTTGGGGCGAGAAGGCAGGTGCCGGTTTCTACGGATACGGAGACCAGACCGACGAGCCAGTGCGCAAGATGGTGGAAGAGATCCAGGCACAGCCCGGATCTGTGATGGGGACCGAGTTCAGCACAGACAGGCTGATGACGCCCATGATCAACGAGGCGGTCCTTTGCCTCCAGGAGCACGTAGCCTCCGCTAGCGACATCGACATGGCTGCCATCGCCGGCATCGGCATGAGGATGGGCGACGAGCGTATGGGCCCGCTAGCCATGGCTGACAGAATGGGCCTCGATGTAGTGCTCGAGAAGCTGGAGCAGTTCAAGAAAGAACTGGGGCCCAGGTTTCACCCGGCTCGTCTGTTGCGGCTCCACGTGAGGGCCAATCACCTGGGTGAGAAGACAAGTAGAGGGTTCCTGGAGCACGTAGGCTGACGAACCTGTGTAGGCCAGCGGCGACGTTTCGTTCGCACTGACTTGCACACCAAGGTGCATCTCGAGGGGAGCAGAAATGACTGAGAGGCAACACGTCAAAGTCGCGCGAGAGAACCGCGTAGCCATCCTCACCATTGACAACCCTCCGGTAAACATGATCTCGCGAGCGGTGGTGGATGATCTTCAGAGTGCCCTGGCGGAGGTGTGGGCCGACGACGAGGTCAAGGCTATCGTACTCACGGCAGGGGGCCAGATGGTGTTCGTGGCTGGCGCGGACATCAGCGCCATTCTGGAGTTGAAAACGCCCGTAGAGGCCAAAGAGATAGTCCAGCAGGTTCACAAGCTGTTCCTGAGTATCGAGAACTCGCACAAGCCCATCATCGCCGCCATCACCGGGCACTGTTTGGGCGCCGGGAACGAACTGGCCATGGCCTGTCACATGCGCATCGCCAATAACCGAGCAATGTTCGGACAGCCGGAGATCGGCCTGGGGATCATACCCGGCTTCGGGGGCACTCAGAGGCTGGCCCGACTGGTGGGCAAAGGCAAGGCGCTGGAGTTGATACTCACGGGGGACAGGATCACGGGCGCCGAGGCCGCCAACATCGGCTTGGTCAACAAGGCCGTTCCCGGCACGGAGGTAATGAAGGCCGCCGTCGGGCTGGCCAAGAAGATCGCGTCCTTCGGCGAACCATCGGTCGCCGCCGCCATCGAGGCGGTGAACGAAGGGATGGCTGTCGGACTGCCCGAAGCCCTGGAGATAGAGGCGGAGATGTTCTCCAGCCTGGTGGAGACCGAGGACATGCATGAAGGGCTTACCGCGTTCTTGGAGAAGAGGCAACCCAAGTTCCAGGACAAATAGGAGGGGATGTCCATGGACTTCGCCCTTACCGAAGAACAACAGATGTTCCAGGAGTTGTTCCGGGACTTCGCCCAGAACGAAGTGGAGCCACTGGCTGATACGATAGACAGAGAGGAGCGTCCTCCCCTCGAGACTCTGCAAAAGGCAGCGGAGATGGAATTCATGGGGTTGCCTTTCGCAGAGGAGTATGGGGGCGCCGAGATTGGCGCCGTCGGCTATTGCCTGCTGGTGGAGGAGCTGGCCAAGGTCTGCCTGGCCACGGCTTGCTCGTTGGGTATCCACACCTCAACGGGAGCCATGGTCATCAACCTGGGTGGCACCGATGAGCAGAAGACGAAGTACCTCGTACCGCTGGCCAAGGGTGAGAAGATCGCTGCCTTCTGTCTCTCGGAACCTGACGCCGGGTCGGACCTGTCGAGCGTACGGGCCACTGCCGTGCGAGAGAACGACCACTACGTCCTCAATGGCTCCAAGACCTACGTCGCCAACGGCGACATAGCCGACGTTTTCACGGTCTTCGCCAGGCTGGTCCCAGGGCCGCCCGAGGACGGGATAGCAGGCTTCATCGTGGAGAAGGGCTACCCTGGCTTCAAGGTGGGTCGCACGGAGCGCACCATGGGCATCCGGGGCTGCCACGTAGTCCAGCTCTTCTTCGATGGCTGCGCTGTGCCCGCCGAGGGCCTCTTGGGCGGCGAAGAGCACGGACCTGGACGAGGCGCTGAGATCGTCTCCCAGACGCAGGACTTCGCTCGTCTCAGCATGGCCGCTACGTGCCTGGGCGCAGCCGAGGGAGCCATGGAGGCAAGTGTCAGGTTCGCCACGGACCGGGAACAGTTCGGTGTACCCTTGGCCAAGAAGCAGGCCATCTCCTGGATGATCGCCGACATGGCCACGGAGATCGAGGCGCTCCGGTATCTGGTCTACCGGACAGCCTGGGCCTTCGAGCAGGATGAGAAGTACACCAGACTTGCGGCCATGTGCAAGCTCTTCGGATCAGAAGTGGCGTGCAGAGTGGCCAACAAGGCTGTGCAGCTTCACGGCGGTGCGGGCTACATAAGGGATCTTCCCGTAGAGCGCATGTACAGAGACGCTCGCGTAACGCGGATCCTGGAGGGAACCAGCGAGATTCAACGTTTCATCATCGCCTCGGACGTGTTCCAGGAACAGGACCTGCTCTTGGAACCATAGGCTGTCCGCACCAATGTAGCACCCGAACCATGTGCCTCCAGAAGGGATCGGGAATGAGTTGTGTCTTCTGCCGCATAGTGGGGGGCAAGAGCGAGAGTGATGTCCTGTACCAAGACGAGATAATCACGGCCTTCCGTGACATCAGCCCTCAGGCACCCACTCACATTCTCATCGTTCCCAATGAGCATGTCTCCACGGCGAAGGAGTTTCTCGACACAGACGGCTCAGTGCTGGTCAGGATGTTCTCGAAAGCGCACGCCCTCGCAGAGGCCGCGGGAATAGCAGGCAAAGGCTACCGGCTTGTCATCAACACAGGTCCCGATGCGGGTCAGATGATAGACCATTCACATCTGCACCTCCTGGGCGGCAAGTCCATGCAGCCAGAGGGCATGGCCTTGCGCTGGAAGGACGAAATGACCTAGGATGGGAGGTCGATTCCACATGGACATGCTGTTGGTCAAGATTGAGAAGCCGGAAGACAGCAATGTTATCCTTGGCCAGTCGCATTTCATCAAGACGGTCGAGGACCTCCACGAGGCGATGGTCAACGCAGTGCCGGGCATCAAGTTCGGTGTAGCTTTCTGCGAGGCCTCAGGCCCTTGCCTAGTCCGCGTCAGTGGAAACGACAGCGAGTTGGCGAAACTCGCCCAGGACAACGCCTACGCGCTCTCAGCAGGCCACACCTTCATCATACTGCTCAGAGCTGCCTTTCCCGTCAACGTATTGGGAGCCATCAAACAAGTTCCCGAGGTCTGTTCGATCTTCTGTGCGACGGCGAACCCGGTGGAGGTCGTCTTGGTGGAAACAGAACTGGGCCGAGGTGTGGTCGGAGTTGTCGACGGTCTCAAGTCCAAGGGCATCGAGACCGAGGACGATGTGACGCAGCGCAAGGAGTTCCTGCGCAAGATCGGCTACAAGCTCTGACACGGTTGGCGTGGTCGGCCACAGTCATCGTACGAAGAATCAGGAGAGGCAATGGGACTGAAGCAGAAACTCGAACAAGACCTCAAAGAGGCCCTGCGCAACAAGGACGAACCGCGCAAGACCACTCTCCGGCTTGCCCTGGCCTCCATCCACAACGCAGAGATAGCCAAAGGCGAAGAGCTTGACGATAGCGGGGTGCTCGGGGTACTCTCGAAGGAGGCGAAACAAAGGCGCGAATCCGCGGCCCAATTCGCTGAGGGTGGCCGCGACGACCTGGTCACCCAGGAGGAAGACGAACTCAGCATCCTCATGGAGTACCTGCCCGCGCAATCGTCAGAGGAGGAAATCGAAGCCCAGGCTCGCGCAGTGATCGCCGAGGTCGGAGCCACCAGCATGGCACAGATGGGCGACGTGATGCGGGTGCTAATGCCGCAGCTCAAGGGCAAGGCCGACGGTCAGGTGGTTAGTGCCATGGTCCAGGCGATTCTGAGTGAGAGGGCGTGATCCATCCGCCAGCAGGAGCCTCTCTCCAGGAGGGCTCGAACCATGGAAGACCGACGTGGAGCGCTCGTGGGCGCTCCCTTGCGTAACTGGAACTTGATGGTGCCAGGATAGCATGTCCTCAGGCTGGAGCGAAGCGTTACCAGAGGCAGGCGGGCCAAGGGAAAGACTGACCACGAGGAGGATCTTTCGCGTCCTCATCTTCTGCCTTCTCCTGGTGGTGACTTGGAGCTTCATACTCAGCTTCCAGTTCCTACCAAGTCAGGTATACCTCGAGGTCGGAGATGTCAGCCCCTATGACATCCGCGCCCCCAGCAGAATCACGTACGTTAGCGACACCGAGACAGGGGCCGCGCGTGACCAAGCCGAGATAGCCGTAGACGAGATCTATGACTACGACCCGACGGACACCGCAATCGCTCGGCAGCAGATCGATCACGCACGGAGGATCTTCGAGTACGTGTCGGCCGTCCGCTACGATCCCTATGCCTCTGCAGAGGTGAAGACGGAGCTAGTCCGGGCGATAGCGGGCATAGACCTGTCCCCCACGGCCGTCGCTGACTCCCTCGACCTGGATGAAGCGCAGTGGGATGAGGTGGTCACCAAGAGCCTGGAGGTTCTGGCTGAGGTCCAAGGACAGGAGATCCGTAGCGACCAACTGGAAAAGCTACGAGATCAGCTCCGCGTTTTCGAACCTCAGCTCTCAGAGCCACAAGCTGCTCTGGTCGAGACGTGGGTGCGCAGCTTCATGGTCCCCAACAGCTTCCCTAACCCCGCTGCGACGGAGGAGGCCCGCGTCGAGGCTCGTCAGGCAGTTGAGCCCGTCTACATCACTCTAGAGGAGGGCGAGATCATCGTCCGTGAAGGCGAGGTGGCCGACCCGGTCGTCTGGGAGGCTCTGGTGAAGCTAGGACTGCTCCAGCCGCGCATAGAATGGCGCGACATAGTGGTCAGGGTCCTCTTCACCTCGTTGCTGACCTTCATCCTGGCCCTGTATCTGACCACCCTTCACCCGACGTTCTGGGGCAACTGGCGCGACATGCTCCTCCTGGGTGTGTTCTCCACAGTGGCGATCCTCGCGGCTAAACTGATGATCCCGGGTCACGTTGTGCTGGGCTATCTGTTTCCCTTCGCCGCCATCTCCATGCTCTTGACAGCGCTCGTCGATACGGAGATCGCCATCGTCCTCACAGCTATACTCAGCCCGCTGATCGGTTTCATAGCAGGCGGGTCTCTGGAGTTCTCCATCTACGCGTTTGCTGGAGGGGTTGTATCGTCGCTGAGGCTCTGGCGTATCGAGAGACTCAACGCCTTCCTCTGGGCAGGAGTGTATGGGGCCCTCAGCAATCTGGGCGTTGTCCTCGTCTTTCGAGTCCTGGAGCAGGATCACGACATCCTTGGCACACTCCAGATCGCGGGTGCCGGCGTGGCCAACGCTGTTCTCACCATGAGCCTCACACTGGGCGGCTTCTTTCTCTTCAGCAACTTGCTCAACATCACAACGTCGCTTCAACTCTTGGAGCTGGGACGTCCCACCCACCCTCTCCTGCGTGAACTGTTGCTGAAAGCGCCCGGGACCTACCATCACAGTCTCATGGTGGGCAATCTTGCCGAACAGGCAGCACAGGCGGTAGGTGCCAACTCGTTGCTGGCGCGAGTCGGAGCGTACTACCACGACATTGGCAAGATGCTGAGGCCCTATTTCTTCACCGAGAATCAGACCGACGGAGAGAACCCTCACGACCGGCTGGATCCCGAGACGAGCGCCCAGATTATCATCTCGCACGTGAAGGACGGACTACAGCTAGCCAGGAAATACGGATTGCCAGAGGAGATACAGGACTTCATCCCTCAGCACCACGGGACGGCCGTGTCTAGCTACTTCTTCCGCCGAGCTTGTGAGCAAAGCAATGGCGCTCAACATGCACAGGAGGAACGGTTTCGCTACCCGGGGCCGCGCCCACACACCCGCGAAGCGGCCATTCTCATGCTGGCTGACGAGGCCGAAGCTGCCTCGCGAGCCGATCGTCCACGCTCGGTGGAGGAGATCGAGGAACTCGTTGATGCTCTCATCCGGGCCCGGGTAGACGACGGCCAGCTCGACGACAGCGACCTGACACTGCGCGACCTACAGAGGATCAAGGAGACCTTTGTGAACATCCTGCAAGGGATCTACCACCCACGCATCAAGTACCCAGAGGATCCTTTGCAGGAACAAGGAAAAAAGGATAGAGTTGCAGATCGAGCTCAGCGTTCAAACCGATCCCCAGCTAGAGGGCAAGGCAGATACCGAGCATCTGAATGAGCTGGTCTTGAGCACGATCAGAGAGGAAAGGTTCGACGAACCAGCCACGATCGGATTGCTCATCACCAATGATGGCACCATCAGGGAACTGAACCTTCGGTATCGCGGACAAGACAGCTCCACAGACGTCCTCGCCTTCCCACCTGGCGGGGGCACAGACGGGTTCGTGTCTCCACCATCTGTGCCTCCTCACCTGGGTGACATCGTGGTCTCCTATCCTCGCGCCGTAGCCCAAGCCGCCGATCACGGCCACTCCGTAGTGGAGGAGTTGGACCGTTTGGTAGTCCATGGGGTCTTGCATCTTCTTGGATACGATGACCAGAGTCAGGAAGAGCGCGAAGCTATGTGGAGGCGGCAGGAAGCCATGGTTCGGACCTTCCATGGGAACGGGGAATGACTCTACAAGGGCATGACAGGTCCCGTGGATTCCTCGACCGCACAAGGCCAGCCGGCTAGTGGATAATCGTATGCGGACCCAGCCAAGCACCTTGATCGAGAGCTTCCAGCACGCCTTTGCCGGCCTGGGGCACGCCTTGCGCACGCAGAGGAATGCGCGTATCCACGTCTCGATCGCCCTGGTAGTAGTCATCCTCGGCGTGGCTCTGAAGCTCGACCCCGTCGAGTTCGCCGTCTTGACCCTGACTATCGGCTTCGTATTCGTCTCTGAGTTGTTCAACACTGTAGTAGAGACAGCGATCGACCTGGTGACCGAAGAGTACCATCCGCTGGCCAGGCAGGCCAAGGATGTCGCCGCCGGTGCGGTGCTGGCCTCGTCCATAGCAGCGGTTGTCGTAGGACTACTAGTCCTCGGGCCACCCCTCCTGCGCCTCCTCGGGTGGTGACCGTGACCACGACGAGAAGCGACGTAGTGGTCGTAGGGGGCGGGCCTGCGGGGGGAACGGCCGCGTACGAGCTCGCTCGCAGAGGCCTCGACGTCGTGGTGCTGGAAAAGGAGAAGCTGCCCCGATGCAAGGTCTGCGCCGGTGGCTTGACCCTGAAGACGGTCCAGTTGCTCGATTTCGATTTGACCTCGGTCTACGAGTCGGCAATAACCAGGGGCAAATGCACGTTCAAAGGCCGATCACCGGTAGTTTTCGACTTCGGAGAGGTGGTGGGCTGGACCGTGATGCGGGACAAGTTCGACTATCTCATCCTCCAGGAGGCCGCAACGGCCGGCGCTCAGGTTCTTGACGGGGAAAAGGTCAGAGGGATAGAGTCGCAGAGCACGGGCGCAATCGTGAGGACCCCTGGCGGAGAGTTCCGCTGCTCAGTGGTGATAGGAGCGGATGGCGCCAATGGTGTGGTGGCCCGCAGCAGCGGCTTACGGGGCCAGCGTCGCGCCGCGGTCGCCCTGGAGACCGAGATGGAGGCCCCGCCAGACGTGCTAGAAGCGCGACTAGGATGTGTTCACTTCGATTTCGGCTCGGTTCCCAGAGGATACGGCTGGGTTTTCCCCAAGAAGGAGGTCCTCTCAGTTGGTGTGGGCAGCTTCTGGGGAAGAGCCACAAGCCTGAAAGCTTCCCTGTTCAGCCTGATGGAGCTGCTAGGGCTGAGATGTGACCCCAGCCAGGTGAAAGCCAGAGGGCACCTTGTGCCCTTGGGAGGAGTGGACCGGGTTCTGCACAAGGGACGAGTCCTGCTAGCAGGAGATGCCGCAGGGTTGGCGGAACCACTCACCGGTGAGGGCATCTACTATGCAGTGAGGAGCGCGAAAATCGCTGCCGATGTCATCTATCGAGCCCTGCGGCACGGGACCGGTGATCTGTCATCCTACTCCGCGCAGATCAACGCGGAGATAACGCGGGACTTGCGATACGCCCGCCGCCTGGCCGGCCTGCTCTATCGACTACCTCGTCTTTCCTATCGTTTCTTCGTCACCAGCCCGATGGGCCAGTCGGGAATGGCAGACGTCATCTATGGCCGCTCCAGCTTCGAGCAACTGTGCGGCGATCTCCTGAAGAACGCCCCCAGATTGCTGCTCTCTGCTCTTCGCTAGTGGTGGACTCGGCGCCGCCACGATGGCGGGCCGCGGTCACTCACGTAGCCACCGCCAAGACGCAGGCTACTTTACGGGGACACGGCATGTTGAGGCTTCTCCACGAGCCGCGAGCGCAGAAGGTAGGCCGCCACGCCGCAGAGGGGAATCAGAGAGCCCACGGTTGCGCCGGCGATCAGGGCCCAGCGACGACGCCCCCCCGGCTGAGCGACACGCAGGTTCGCCTTGTGGCGCATCGTCTGCTGTAGGCCATCCCCGAGATGCTCTCTGAAAGCCGGTCGCGGTTGCACCGGCACAAAGGCCCCTTCGACCTCTCCACAGAATCGCGCCAGAGACCCGTCGATCTCCTCTTCTGCCGGGAGACTGGCTATCCACTTCCTGTCAAGTTTCGTGCTCATAGCAGACACACCCAACCTCATCCGCAGATGACGGACTCACGACTCGCCGCTGCCTTCACACCTCATAGAAGCACAATCCAATGACGCCAGGTCCGAAGTGCACCGTCAGCGATGCACACAACTCGATCACATAAGAATCCTTGCAGTTGAATCTCTCAGTCACCCTTGAGTACATCTCGTGCCCTACTTCGGGGGCCCTGGCATGTATGACGCCCATGTTTATGGGGACCGTGGTGTCCACCCTCTCCTCCGCGAGCTCCACCAAGCGATCCAGGGATTTCTTCCGCGTTCTGACCGTCTCTACCGTCTCCAGCAATCCATCCTTCAGCGTGACAATCGGCTTCATCTTGAGGAGAGAGCCCAGGGCCGCGCTCAATCCTCCCACGCGTCCACTCTTCCGCGGATACTCGAGATTCTCCAGCACCAGCAGTACGTTTATGCGAGACCTGATCTCGTCCAGGCGCGCGACTATTTCCTCGGCGGTGTTCCCGGCCCGAGCCATCCGCGATGCTTCCACGCATGCCAGGCCCAGGGCGGGAGCCCCGGCCAGACTATCGTGCGCGTAGACCTTCACCTCATCTTTCACCTCCTTGGCAGCCTGAAACGCCGATTGGTATGTGCCACTCAGCTTGCTGGTCACGTGAGTGGAGATGATGGCGTCAGCACCCTCCCTCGCCAAGCGGCGGTAGGTCTCCGCGAACGCACCTATCGATGGCTGTGCGGAGGTGGGCAGAAGTCCCGTCTCCTCGATCTTGCGGTAGAAGAGGTCCCAGTCCAGATCGACACCCTCCTGGTACTCATCTGTGCCGAACTGGATGTTGATAGGCACGACGGTGATGTCGTACTCCTCCACCATAGCCGGAGGCAGGTCGCACGTTGTGTCCGTCACTATCTTGATCATGATCTCCTCTCTCTCCTTCAAGCGTT
>CAZOBP010000025.1:0-24672 GCA_964577995.1 uncultured Anaerolineales bacterium | reverse complement strand
TGGAGGCTGCGATTGAGGCCGAGTTGGTCTATCCGTTGCTTCGCGGTCGTGATGTAGACCGCTGGAGCGCCGTGCCGTCAATACATATTCTGATGACCAAGGTTCCTGGCACCGCCCAGAAGGCCATCCCTGAGGCGGGGATGAAGCTAGCCTACCCCAAGACCTACGCGTACTTGGCGAAGTTTCGTCGCCCTCTGGGGCTCAGACGCGATGCAGTCCTCTTGCGACTGCAGGGCAGGGTCCCCTTCTATTCTATGGGCGCGATCGGTGACTATACCTTTGTGCCACACAAGGTTGTCTGGCGGGAGGTGTCGAACTATATCCAGGCTGCGGTACCGCCCTTGCCTACGAGAAGGGACAGAGTCGCCATTCCCGATCACACTCTCGTGGCCGTCGAAGCTGGGTCGCAAGCCGAGGCTCATTACCTCTGCGCGCTGTTGAACTCCTCTGCTGCCAGCTTCGTTGTGGTCGGCTACATTGCCATGCATCCTTCTCCGCATATCATGCAGAAGGTCGGTATCCCCGGGTACGAGGAGCACGAGGACGTGCACGCGCACCTAGCGAGGCTCTCAGTCGATGCTCACGAGGCCACTGCAGCCGGGGACACGGCTGGCGTGAAGGAGATCGAGGAGGAGATAGACCAACTGGCGGCGGAGCTGTGGGGCCTGACGGCGCAGGAGTTAGCCGATATCAAACGGAGCCTGGAGGAGCTTTTATAGCTCGCGAGGCTCCAGTTCGTGGTGCGGCCCACGGGGACCAGCCAGGAGACCCGCGTTCTTAGAAACTCGAAAGGAGCAGGAAAAATGTACGCAGCGCTGACCACGTTCACCCTCGGCCCAGGGTCGAAGGAGTTGGCCGACCAGATAGGAGCACATCTCGGGGCCACGCTCCAGGGTATGAAGGGCTTCCAGAGCATGACCATGTTCGGGGACTACGACACCGGAGAGTACGGCGGCTTCAGCGTCTGGGCGACGAAAGAGAATGCCGAGGCCCCTCTAGCGGGCACCGAGGAACCGATGAAGCAGGCGGTGGGCAACCTGCTCAAAGGACCGCCCGTTCGGAAGGTGTTCGAGGTCTGGGAGGCCCCGAAGAGCTAGACTCGTTTCGGTGCGAAGAAAGAAGCCACGTCCCCGTGGGTCGCACAATCCAGGGTCGTGCCGGTGCGCAGGCCCGCGAATCGCTTGATGGGAGGTCCCTCGATGTCGAAGGAGCAGACCGTACCCCAGGAGCGCCTGGCAGAGCTGGACGCCGGGCTTCAGCGTGTGAACGAGGTTTGGAGCGCCTGGGAAAAGGAACTGGGTGAGGTGCAGCAGCGCCTGGAGCAGGAGGGCATGGACAAGCTGGAGGCCGTGGAGGTGGTCCACCGCCGTCAGATGGACGCGTTGCGGTCGGGAACTGGGCCCGTCACCTTTGAGGAACTACACGCACTGCTCGATGAGCTATTTGAAGCCTACCTGGAGGCGGACGAGGGCCAACGCCTGCTCATCCGAGGCTTCTTCGAGGACAAGGACCGGCTGAGGAAGTACCTGCACAGCTACGTGGGAGGCAGAGCCGCCCCGCTGCTGAGATCTACGGGAGAGACGAGGTGGCTCCGCCTGGGATTGGCCGCGGCCTCCATCGCCGATCAGAGGGTAGACTATCGAGACCTGCTGATCTGTCTCGGAGAGCTGTGGCTGGCCGCGGAGGAAGCGGGCATCGCCCCGGCACGCTACTTCAGCGCCGTGGCCAGGATCTCGGGCGAGGAGCCTGTGTATGGCAATCGCTCCACGAGGGAGTTGCTGCGGGGGTTCCGCACCTCGGCTCATCTGAAGTCTATCAAGCAGCGAGACAGAGAATCTCGAGCGTGAAGGTTGTGTCGCAGGTGCCAGGATCGACGTTTGTGGGCCAGCGATCGTCTAGTTGGTGGCTCGATCGCCCGTGAGTTGGCGTGTGCGTAGCGAGGTGCGCAGGAGGGAAGCATGTGGAAGGAGTTCAAGGAGTTCGTGTTACGAGGCAACGTGGTGGATATGGCGGTGGGCATCATCATCGGCGGGGCCTTTGGCACCATCGTCAAGTCGCTGGTCGGTGACGTGGTCATGCCGCCCATCGGCCTGCTGCTGGGAGGAGTGGACTTCGCCAACCTCTTCGTGCTGCTCAAAGAGGGCGCACCCGGGGCACCTTACGCGTCGTTGGCTGACGCGCAGGCCGCGGGAGCGGTGACCGTCAACTACGGCGTGTTCTTCAATGCGCTGATCAGTTTCCTGGTCATCGTCTTGGTGATCTTCTTCCTGATCCGGATGATGAACCGGATGCGCCGGGAGGAGGAAGCGCCCGCGGAGCACACGACGAGGGAGTGCCCGTTCTGCCTGTCCACGATCCCCATCAAGGCTACGCGTTGTGCGTTCTGCACGTCGCAGTTGGGAGAGGCTGGCTGAGAGACGCTGTGGGATGCGAAACAATCCAGACTCTGGCAAAGGAGGTATGTCTGATGCTGAGAAGATGGGCCGCTCTTTCCGGTTGGCTGGCTGCTGCGATGGCCGTCAGTGGGTTCACTGTCGCCCTTGGGGCAGGTGGTGAGCTGGCTCAGTATGTCTACGCGGTGATCGTGTTGATCATCGCTGCGCTGGCGGCGATCGCGGTTTGGTGGTGCATCGACGTGGGGAGCGCACGCAGGGAGACACCTGCGCCGCCCCCGCAAGTGGCCGACGATCTGACACGCATCGAGGGTATCGGGCCCAAGATCTCCGGTCTGCTTCAGGAGGCAGGGATCTCCACCTTCGCACAGCTAGCTACGACTAGCGTGGAGCGCCTGGAGAAGATCATCGCCGATGCCAACCTGACGGCGCTGGCAGACCCTGGCACGTGGCCTGCACAGGCCAGGCTCGCCGCCGAAGGGCAGTGGGAGCGGCTCGACGCGCTGCAAGAGGAGCTGAAGGGCGGACGCCACCGGTGATGGACACCAGGGCCATTGATCTGACGTGATGGGGCCTGGTTTGCCGCCGAAGTCCCGGTATATGGCGGAGAAGGCGGCTGAAGTCGATTGGCAAGGCGTGTCACGATGCTGGAGTCTGTGTAGCCGCACGGCATGCCGTGCGGCTACGGAGTAGTCTTGGACGCCGGCCGATCTTGGATGGGTCGAGCCTCAAGGCAGCCAGCACCAGGTTTGGAGTGGTTTCTTGGGCGGGTGGTCACCTTCCATTCACAGACGTCACGGGCCATGTGGCAGGAGGCAGGCGTGGCTAAGAAGCGCAAGCAACCGGACGCCATAGAAGCGTGGGTGGAGTATCAGGACCAGAAGTTCGACCGTGGCTATTGGGCGGGCCGGGTTTCGCCGTTTTGGCCGGGCAAACGACCTAACACGGCGGGCTACTACCTCCTGGCAGCAGGGATCTTCTCCGTAGCAGCGCTGCTCTTGGCCATGTTGGCGTCCGCTGCCGTGAGTGGAACGCTCCAGTTGGACTGGTCGGGCATGCTCGCGATCGGGTTCTTCGGGGGGTCGGGCGCGCTGTCGATAGCCAGCGGCGTTGCGGTATTGCGGAAACCTCGCCGCGGGAATAGGACTGATGGGTGATTCTGGACCGTTGAAAGCCAACTCCGTCCCGCCGTCGGTCGGAAAGCGAGTTGTCCGGACGCGTTACGGATGGCGCGAGAGCCAACTGTAGCCGCACGGCATGCCGTGCGGCTACAGAGTAGTCTTGGACGCCGCTCGATAGTGGATGGGCCAAGACGTCGGGGCCATCAGCATGAGCCGTGAGGTGGTTTTCGAGTCATGAAGTACAGACCAGCGGGCTCGGGCGAGATCGTTGAAGAGCAGGACTATAGCAAGACCATCATCTTCTCGGGCGATGACTTTGAGGTGCCGGGTCACCTGCTGCAAGTGGTGACGGTGCCGCCGCGGACGAGGCAGCGCCTTCACCTGCACCGAGAGCAGACGGAGGTCTTCTACGTGCTGGAGGGCCAGGCTCTGATCGAGATCGGCGGTGAGGAGTACTTCGCACGGCCGGGAGACGCCCTGATATGCAGTCCGGGAGACCGGCACAGCCTGTGGAACCAGTCGGACGACGATTTCCGGTTGGTGGTGTTCAAGATCAACAGACCTGAGAAGAACGACGTGGTGTGGATCGAAGGAGAGGATTCTTGAGTGTTCTGGTCCGCTTTGGTATGATTACGCTGGACACGGATCTAGGCAAACTCGGATAGCGGCGCAGATGGAGGAAGGAGAGCACGATGGCTAAGGCTTATCCCCATGGGAAGGGCACCGTCAGGTGGGTCTCTACAGACTGGCTACAGGCTCATCTCGAAGACGCGGGGCTGGCGATCCTCGACTGCCAGCCCAATATCCACGACTACATCGCGGAGCACATCCCTGGGGCCGTGTTCTTGCCCGAGGGCCTGCTGCGGGCGTCTCGCAAGGGGACGCCCGGGGCCTACGTTTCTCCTGGGAGCATCCAGCCAGTCCTTCGGCTGCTGGGGCTGCGGGCCAGTTTGCCCGTGGTCGTATGCACCGGGACCGGGCCCGTCAAGGGTTGGGGCGATGGGCTGGAACAGACGATGGTGGCCTACTCCCTGGCCCGCTTTGGCCACGACGAGGTCTACGTTCTGGACGGCGGCATCGACAAGTGGAAAGCGGAGCGAAAACCCCTGACCAAGGTCTTCCCGAAGGTTGAGGAGTCGGATTTCGTCGTACAGGTGCGCCAGGAGTACTTCGTGGAGTACGAGGAGTTCAAGGCCATCAAGGACCACGAGGGCGTTCTCCTGCTGGATGCGCGTCCGGCAGCCGTGTACGAAGGGCAGGGCCCATGGATCAAGCCCGGACACATACCGGGCGCGGTCAATCTGCCGTGGGCCAGCCTGATGGACGAGGAGAACAAGCGGCTCCTCAAGCCGGACGAAGAGATCCAGCCCATTATCGAGGCCCGTGGTGCCACGCCGGACAAGACCATCGTCTGCTCCTGTGGCACGGGCCGGGAGGCGACGAACGAGTTTCTGCTCTTCAAGTGGTACCTGGGCTATCCCAAGGTGAAGATCTACGAGGGGTCCTTCACCGAGTGGACCTCTTACCCGGAGAACCCCACGGTGACGGGAAGGAGTCCACGGTAGCCACGCCTGTCCTCGCTTACCACGGACGGAGGTGAATGATGCTCTTCGAGCGTATCGAGTCGGAGGGTCTGGCCCACTATTCCTACCTCATCGGCGACCAGAGAGAAGCTCTGGTCATCGACCCCAGGCGTGACTGCGAGGTCTACGTCGAGAGGGCCTATGGGGAGGGCATGCGCATCAAGTACGTTCTGGAGACCCATCGGAACGAGGACTACGTCGTCGGTTCGTTGGAACTCGCCCAGCGCACGGATGCCGAGATCTGGCATGCCGACGGGCAGCTCGATTATCGATACGGGCGAGCGGTGGAAGACGGCCAGACCTGGAGAGTGGGGCGGTTGGAGGTAGAGGCTTTGCACTCCCCTGGGCACACCCCGGGCAGCATGAGCTATCTGCTCCGGGACCCCCAGGGAGAGCCTTGGATAATCTGCACCGGTGATGCGCTTTTCGCGGGAGACGTGGGCAGGGTGGACCTGCTGGGTATGGACCGCGCGGAAGAGATGGCGGGCCTGCTCTACGAGACTCTGTTTGGCAGGCTCTTGCCGCTGGGCAATGAGGTCATCGTGTGCCCCGCCCACGGCGCAGGCTCCGTTTGCGGCACCGCCATAGCCGAGCGTTTGTGGACCACCATCGGGCTGGAGCGCAGATTGAACCCCCGGCTCCAGTTCACAGACGAAGCACAGTTTGTGGCCAACGTAGCCAGGGAGCTCGAGCGGCCTCCTTACTTCAGGCGTATGGAGAAGTACAACGTGGAAGGGGCGGCGGTGTTGGGTGCGCTTCCGGCGCCAATGCCCGTGAAGCCGGGGGAGTTCGCGAGTTGCCGGGAGCAGGCCCTGGTGGTGGATGCCAGGATGGAGTTGGGCTTTGCCTCGGCCCACGTGCCCCAGTCGCTGTTCGTTTGGTTAGAGGGCTTGCCTGCCTTCGCGGGATGGTTCCTTCCCTACGGCACGCCCATCTTGCTGGTGAGTGAAGAGGAGAGCCCCGAGCAGGCCACCCGGTATCTTCTGCGGCTGGGATACGACGATCTCGCGGGCTACCTGTCGGGTGGAATGCTGGCCTGGCACACCGCGGGCCTGGAGAGCGACTCCGTGCAGACGGTCACCGTGCAGCGATTGTGTCTTCTCCTCGACGAAGGAGAAGAGACGTCGATTCTGGACGTGCGCAGCGAGGAGGAGCTGGAGAAGGCAGGACGCATCCCCAATGCGTTGCACATCCACCTCACGCAACTACCGGGACGCCTGAGGGAGGTGCCCAGAGATCGCGCGGTGTACATCTTCTGCGGGAGCGGCCTGCGCTCGATGATCGCGGCCAGTCTCTTGAGACGCGAGGGCTGGGAGCGTGTGTCGGTGGTGTTGGGCGGGCTGGCCGGGTGGAACTCCGTGACGTGTACGCTGGAGTAGAGAGTCAGAAACGGGGAAAGCCCGCGAGGAGGGACGGATTTGGGGGAGGAAGGGGTATTCAGGAGCGCACTGCTGGCGCTGTGGCTCTGCCTGTTCCTCATCCGTGTGTACTACGCGGCGAGGCTGCGACGTGCGGGTGAGAGGGTCTCGCCAGGCCGCCAAGCCGTGCAGCAGCGTGAGGGCGCCTTGGTCTATGTGGCGCGAGTGCTTCTCTTCTGCGCCCTGATTGTGACGTTGGTGTTGTACACCTTCAAACCGCAGTGGATGGGCTCGTTCCTCATTCCCCTTCCATCGTGGGTGCGCTGGGCGGGTGTGGTTCTGGGCCTCCTCTGTCTTCCCTTCCTGGTCTGGGTCCAACACGCGTTGGGCAGGCAGTGGTCCAGCGATCTCCAGTTGAGGGAGCAGCACGCCCTGGTCACCGAGGGGCCGTATCGATGGGTCAGGCATCCCATGTACTCTGTCATCTTCACCTTCCTGGCGGCGCTCTGTCTCGTGTCGGCGAACTGGCTCTTCTTGCTGGGCTCCGCTGCGGCTATCATCATGCTGTACAGGCGCATCGACCAGGAAGAAGAGATGATGATCGGACAGTTTGGGGATGAGTATCGATCTTACAGGGCGCGCACAGGGCGCCTCCTTCCGCGCCTGGTTCGAGGCCGCGAGTAGCCAGCAGCCACCATGGCACGGTGATCGTAGCGTGAGGACGGCTGCGACACGGCCCGGCGAAAACAGCAGGCTCTCGTAGCCGGGTTGGTGGCGGTTTGGCGGTTGGGGGGAGAATCGATGGGCAGGGTCATCTATCAGCGTGCACGTCTGGAGTGCGGTCTTCCGCAGGCGTTCAAGATGTTTACGGTGAGCGAGCTCGTGGAATCGTGGCTGACTCCGTCGGCAGACGTCGAACCGTGCCCAGGGGGCAAGTGCGAGCTGTTCTGGGACCTGGAGAACAGGGAGGAGAACAGCACCATGGGGTGCAAGGTGACGGCCATCGAAGAGGACAGACTCCTCTCCTTCGAGTGGAAGGGACCCACCCAGTTTCGTCACTTCATGAACGAGGCAGATCCCTTGACTCACGTCGTGGTCTTCTTCTTCCCTCGCGTGGATGAGTCGCCGGCATGGACCGAGATCCACCTGATGCACTCGGGTTGGAGGAGCTCAGACGAATGGGAAGAGGCGCGACAGTGGTTCGACAGGGCGTGGGGAAAGGCTTTGCAGGAGCTCGAGAAACAGGTGAATAGCAAGGCAGGGAGCGGAAAATTGCCTGGACGATGACCATCGAAGGCCAGAAAACGGTTGGCTATCTCGGCCTGGTCTCTGGAGAGGCCATCCTGGGCGCTGACATCTTCAGGGACCTCATCGCGGGCAGGAGGGACATCGTGGGAGGAAGTGGCGGCCGGAACTTCACCCCAAGAAAGGATAAAGGGCGACCATGGAAGAGTACGATCTGATCGTCATAGGCTCAGGCGCCGGGATGAACGTGGCCTCGAAGGCTGTCCAGGGAGGGATGAGGGTGGCCCTGGTGGAACACGGCCTGATGGGAGGAACCTGCCTGAACACCGGCTGTATACCTTCCAAGATCCTCCTCTACCCCGCCGACGTGATCCGGGAACTACAGGAGGCCAGCAGCATCGGTGTGCAGGCCACCGTTAGCAGCGTGGACTTTCCCCTCGTCATGCGGCGCATGAGGTCCTTCGTAAAGGTGGACAGGGAGCAGATGGAAGAGGGCGTGTCCATGGTGCAGGGTCTCACGTGGTACCGCGACACCGGTGAGTTCGTGGGCGAGTACCAAGTGGGGGTAGGCGAGGCGACGATCTCGGCTCCCAAGGTCGTCATCGCCTCCGGGGCCAGGGCGCTGGTCCCGCCCATCGAAGGTCTGGAGGAGACGGGATACCTGGATCACGTGTCAGTTCTCGACCTGGAGTCGCTGCCCGAGAGACTGATCATCATCGGTGGGGGATACATCGCCTGCGAGTACGGGCATTTCTTCTCTGCGCTGGGGACCAGGGTGACGATCCTGGAGATGATGCCGCGTCTGCTGCTGGGAGAGGACCCGGAGATCTCGGAGGTGGTCAGGAGGGTGTTCTCCAGGTACGTGGACGTGCGCACGAACCACAGGGTGGAGAAGGTGGAAAAACGGGGCGATCTGAAGGTCGTAACCGCAGTGGATACCGAGAGCGGTCAAGGGCGCGAGTTCACCGCCGAGGAGGTGATGCTTGCCGCTGGCGTTCGCTCCAACTCTGACCTGCTCAAGCCGGAGAAGACTGGTGTGGAGACCGACGAGCGCGGGTGGATAAGGGTCGATCCCTACCTCGAGACCAGCAAGCCGGGCATCTGGGCGCTGGGAGATGCCACCGGTAGGTTCATGTTCAGGCATACCGCCAACTACGAAGCCGAGATCGTGTCCACCAACGCCCTGTCCGGTCACAGGCACGAGGTAGACTACCACGCTGTTCCCCATGCTGTGTACGGTTTTCCACAGGTAGGTGCCGTGGGACTCACGGAGGCAGGGGCCAAGGAGGTGGGGTACGAGATCCTGGTGGGCAGAGCAAGCTATATGGATGTGGCCAAGGGATATGCCATGGGGGAGGAGGACGGCCTGGTCAAGGTGGTGGTGGAGCAGGGCAGCGGCAAGATACTGGGCTGCCACATCGTGGGTCCCCACGCCGCGATCCTGGTTCAGCAGATCGTGTACTTGATGAACGCTGGCGAGCAGGACTACGTCCCTCTGACGGATTCGCAGGTCATCCACCCGGCCCTCAGCGAGGTAGTGATCAACGCCTTCGGCAACATGGCGCCGCCCGATCACGTCCACGCGCACTAGTGATGGCGCCGCGTGAGAGCACTCGCACGCTGAGTGAGTACGAGACCTTGACTTGCCGCTTGGCTCTGCCTATACTGTCCGCGGATGGTGAGCTTCGTTCGCAACGGGGAGGTTGCGGGACGTCGGTGGTACGAGGCGGGCACGGGCAACTCCAGCAACGAGGACCAGAAGGTGAAGATGCGGGGACCAGGAGGTGCGGAAGTGAGGAAGGCCGGACTGAGGAGCGTTGGGCTGGCTGTCTTGCTGCTGGGGCTAGCCTGCGGCACGGCCTTGGCTCAGGTGAGCCTGAGGATAGTGCCTGGGTGTGTGGAGTGCTGTCCTCTGGAGGGGCTTGGTCCCTGCCCTGACTACGCGGCCTTGGTCACGAGTCGAGGGTGGGAGCCAAATGAGCGGTTGATCCTGGTGCTGACTGGCCCCGGCCCTGCCGGTCCCTTTGGCACAGGCTTCCTGGGTGCTGACGATCAGGGACGGCTTGAGGTGCAGTTGATTTTTCTATGTGAAAACCCCTGGCTGGCGGACGACGAGGCGACGGCCCAGTTCAAGGACAGCTACTGGTGGATACACCCCGACTGGAAACCAGCCGACTACGGCCAATGGCGACTGGAGGTCAGCGGAGAGTCGGGAAGCGTGACGGGACGGTTTCTCTTCGTAGAGGATTGTAGCGCTGCGGAGTTCGTGCCCGAGCCGGCAAGCATGATTCTGCTGGGCGCCGGGTTGGCGGGCCTCGCCTGCTACGGGGGCCTGAGGCGGCGAGGGTGAGCCGACGGGTCGAACTGGTCCGACGTAGAGACTAGGTTCGGAGCCGCCGTTCAGTCATTCTTGGTCCTCAGCCTTCTGAGCAGCTCCTCGCGGCTGAGGGTGTTAGCCACGTTGGGAGGCTCGGCCCAGCCTCGGCGGGCCGTGGCCACCCCGAACCTCATCACCCCCAGGCCCTGGTCGTGGTGGGCATCGCTGCCCAAGGCCAGCATGATTCCGCGTCCGATGGCCTTGCGGGCTAGCTCCCCGTCCAGGTCCAGCCGGTTGGGCTGCGCATTGACCTCCAGCATCGTTCCTGTCCTGGCCGCTGCCTCCAAGATGGCTTCGAAATCGAGGTCCACGCTGTCTCGCTGGCCCAGAAGCCTTCCCGTAGGGTGACCGATGATGTCTACGTGTGGGTTTCGCATGGCCGCGACAATGCGTCCGGTCATCCTCTCTCGCTCCTGCCGCAGGCCGAGATGAACCGAGGCCACTACCACGTCGAACCGCGCCAACTCGTCGTCTGGTAGGTCCAGACCTCCGTCGGTCTTGATCTCCAGCTCCACTCCTGAAAGCACCCTGAAGGGAGCCAGCCTTTCGTTGATCGAGGCGATTTCGTCCCGCTGACGTGCGAAGTCTTCGGCGCTGAGCCCCCCTGCGACGCGCAATCCCTGGCTGTGGTCCGTGATCGCGACGTACTCATAGCCTCGCGTTTTGGCTGCCATAGCCATCTCCTCTACGCTGCTGGCGCCATCGCTGTAGACGGTGTGGGTATGGAGATCGCCCTTGATGTCCTGCTTGGTGATCAAGTGGGGAAGGCGGCCCTCCCGTGCCGCTTCCAGCTCTCCGCTGGCTTCTCTCAGCTCGGGGGGGATCCACTCCAGTCCCAGGGTCGAGTAGACCTTCTCTTCCGTGGCACACGAGGTCACCGTGCCGTCCTGGTGCAGGAAGCCGTACTCGCTCAGGCTGAGTTCCGCTCGACGCGCCAATCCTCGCAGGGCGGCGTTGTGGTCCTTGGAGCCGGTGAAGTGCTGGAGCAGGGAGCCGTAGTGCTCTTCCTCGAGGACCATCAGATCCACCTGGAGGCCGTTCTCGAGGTAAACGGTGGCCTTGGTGTCGCCGTGGGAGCTGACCTCGTAGACCTGAGGGAGGGATATGAAGTGGTCCACAACCTCTTGCGGGCTGTGTGAGGCGGCCAGAATATCGATGTCGCCCACGGTGGGCGCGCAGCGACGAAGGCTGCCCGCAGGTGTCACGCCGTGAGCAACCGGGCAGTCCCGAAGAGCGGCGACTATCTCGTCTGCGACGGGCAGAGCCGTGGCTAGCAGGTGGCGGCCAGAGATGCGGTGCAGCGTCTGGATGCCCTGAAGGATACGCTCCTCGGACTTGGCGCCCAGCCCCTTCAGCCTGCGCAGCCTGTGCTGGCGGGCTGCGGTTTCTACGTCGGGAATGCTGACCAGACCCAACTCGTTGTACAGGAGGCTCACCGTCCTGGGACCCACGCCAGGGATGCCCAGCAGGGAGAGCACGCCGTCGGGGATCTCGCTTTGCAGCCGCTCGTAGAACTCCAAACGTCCGGTGTGCAGCATCTCGTCCACTTTGGCTGCGATGGCTTTGCCCACCCCGGGTATCTCCTCCAGGCGGCCCTCCTCGGAGAGGGCACTCATCTCCTGGGGATAGTGGGCGACGGCCTCCGCGGCCTGGCGGTAGGCCCGCACGCGATACCATTCCTCGCCCTTGATGTCCAGCAAGTCGGCGATGTTGGAGAAGACCTGAGCTATCGACGCGTTTCCCATCGTGCGCTGTGCCATCTACTGTCTCCCACGGGCTAGTATGGGCTACACTACCTGACTCTGGCGGCTGCGCTATCTGCGACTACACCATAGCTGTAGAAGACCTCACGGCATCCTGAAGTGTGTCGGACCCGGCCTGGTGAAGGTCTCTGGACACCCCCAGCGGGGCGGAGTCTTCTGGTACGGTGCAGGGCAGGGAGCTTGGATGCCTTCCCCAGGACCCTGACCTGGTGCTGTGTGCCAGACGGATTGCCCGTTGTTCGCTTCTATGGTATAATGAGGCAGTCGCGAACGCGCAGGGCGACGACAAACAAGCGACCCTCGCACTCCCGCGGCAACTCAGCCCGGGGAAAGGAGGACGACGGTGGGAGAGGAGATAACCATCCAGCACTGGATGATACTCGCGTTTCTGTTCTTCATGGACGTCGTTGTCCTGGGCTGTCTATTCCTCATCGCCATGAACAAGATCTACCTCTTGCCCTAGGACGACCTGCCTCCCCGCGAAGCCGCCTCACTGCCTCTTGGGCTCCTCGTAGCGCACAGGTGGCGCTTCTCCTCGCCGTCTTCTGGCGTACTGCACCGTGAACTCTGCTCCCAGCAGGATGATCAGACCGCTGATGTAGGACCACAAGAGCAGGGCGATCACCGCTCCCAACGACCCGTAGACCAGATTGTACGTCGCGAAACTGCCCAGATAGATGGTGAATCCGTTCTTGGCGACCTCCCACACGACGCTGGCCAAGAGTGCACCAGGAAGCACCTCGGTCCAGGCCACCCTCGTGGAGGGAAGAACCGTGTAGAGGAAGGAGAACAGCAGCACTGTGAAGATGTAGGGCAGCCCCGTCGACGCCAGATCGATCAGCGACAATCCGCTGATTGGTGCATCCGACGGAAGCAGCCTGGCCAGGCGCTCTACCACCTCGAAGGCTGCTGTGGAAAACAGAGAGAGTGAAAAGAGCAAGGCGACAAGCAGGACCAGCCCGGCGGCCAAGGCTCGCTCCGCCCAAGCTGGACGTGGCCGTTCCAGGTCCCAGGCCAGGTTGATGGCCCTGCTGAGGCTACCAAACACACCGGAGGCGGCCCAGATGAAGCCGACGACACCGATCACGCTGGCTGTCCCTCTCAGTTCCAGCACACGCTCGATGTTTCTCTGCACAAGCTCCGTGGCAAAGGGCAGATAGGTACCGACTGCGGTCAGAGCTGCCTCCTGTGCCTGTTGCGAATTGAGTACGAAGCTGCCCAGCGAGATGAGGAGCAAGGTGAGGGGGAAGACAGAGAAAAGCGTGTAGTAGGCGATGGCCGCGGCGTTGGCGTTTCCCTGGTGGGCCATGAAGCCCTTGTAGGTACGTTCGCCGACCCCCAGCCACCCGTCGCTTCTGGCGTTGAGACGAACCCAGCGGCGCACGAGCTTCAGCCTGGTCTCCCAGACGATGTCGCTCCAGCGTTGCAGAGCCAAGGATAGTCGAAACACGTGTGGACACTCCAATGGTGGAAGCCATTCTACGGCATAGACGCCCGCAAGTCAAAGTCTGCCTCGAGCCCTCCGAGAGTCTTGTGGGGTCAAGCTCGTACTGGTCCGGATGGGGGGCCTGGTTGGGCCGAGAGGGCTGCCCTGCTCGACGAGAGAACAGGGTCCGGCTACCTCTCCAGTGCGTAGCTATCTCCGACCTTGTACAGCCCGGGCAGCTCCACTGGCAGCCGGCCTCTTGGTTCCTCGATGCCGAAGAGTACCTGGGCCAGGGCCTGCATAGAGACCGGGGCGCGGCCGTAGGTAGCGAGGTATGTGGAGACCTGGGGGTAGCTCAAGAGGTCATAGGGCGAATCCAGGGCCACGGCTATCACTGGATGCTTTGCCCTCAAGGCCTCCACTAGCGCAGCTTGCTCGGGGTAGTCCACGACGTCGCAGGTGCCGACGAGGATGAGGTCCGCAGTCCCGGCCAGGGCTGTAGCTTGCACGAACTCCCGCGACGTGGGCCTCTCGCTCACTTCCAGGATACTGGCCTGGGGAGTGTGCTCCAGCACCGCCTGGCCCAAGCCCGCTCCACCCTGGGGGTAGACGACCAGCAAGGACGATTCTGGGGACAGGGGCAGCAATCCTTCGTCGTCTCTCAGCAGGGTGATCGAATCCAGGGCCACCCGCTGAGCGGCGGCCAGATGGTCTTCGGTGCCCACCCGCTCCAGCGCCTGACGTGAATCTGGCGGCCGCCAGTCGAGGATGCCGCGCCTGGCCTTCACGAGCAGGATACGGCGCACCGATTCGTCCAGCCTGCTGGTGGGGATCGTGCCCTCCTCCACCAGTTGGAGCACCCTGTCATAGGCGGGGAGCTGTTCCGAGGCCGGGTGCCAGGGTGTGTAGCCGAACAACAGGAGGTCCGCCCCAGCCTCGAAGGCGAGGGCGGTGGCGGTGGGGAGGTCGTACTGATCCATCAGCGCGTTCATGCTCAGCGAGTCGGTGGCGATGAGCCCTTGGAAGCCCATGCGCTCTCTGAGAAGCGCTTGCAGGATGTCTGGGGAGAGCGTGGCTGGCCGGTCGGGCGCTGGATCGAGCGCTGGCACGCTGACGTGGGCGGTCATGATGCAGTCCACACCTGCTGAGATCGCGGCCTGGAAGGGTGGCAGCTCTACGGCCTCCAATCGGGCCAGGTCGTGGTCGATCACAGGCAGGTCGTAATGAGAATCGACACTGGTATCGCCGTGACCGGGGAAGTGTTTCGCTGTGGCCAGGACACCATGGGACTGATAGGTCTCGATCATCGCCGTACCCAGGCGGGACACCAGTTCTGGCGCGGAGCCGAAGGAGCGAGTGCCGATCACGGGGTTGAGGGGGTTGCTGTTGACGTCCATCACCGGGGCCAGGTTCATGTTGATACCCACGGCCTGCATCTCCGTGGCCATGACGTTGGCCATCAACTGCGCATCCTCGACAGAGCCAGTGGCGCCCACCGCCATGTTGCTGGGGAAGACCGTCGCGCCCTCGGGGAGCCGCAGGATGGGCCAACCCTCCTGGTCGGCAGCCACGAGAAGGGGTATGCCCGGTTCGTTGGTGGTTGCTGCCTGTTGAGCGTTGGAGATGAGCGTGGTCAGGTCTTGCAGAGTAGTGAGATTGTGGGGAAAGATGATGATCCCTCCCACGTGATATTGGGTGATCATCTGCTCCAGGGCCGGCGAGAAGTAGGTCTCGTTGAAGTGGACCATAAAAAGCTGGCCCACCTTCTGCTCCGTGGTCATGTTGGCCAGGATCTCCTCGACGTTGGCCTCTTCGGAGGCTGTGGTGGGGGTTGGCTGAGCTTCGGAAGTGGGGCTGGCTGCGCTGGTCGGGGAAAACATGGCAGGAGTTGGCGTCGGACTGGCGATGGGTGTGACTTGCAGACAGGCTGTGGACAACAGCAACAGGGCCGCACACAGGGCACTGTGCGTCAGCAGTCTGCATGGGCGTGGAGGCTTCATGTGGTTGTGCCCTCTGGAGCATCGTGGTGGAATCTGCGGTGTTTGTAGGAGTAGCACAGGCGGAGCCACTTGTCAAGCACTACCGTCAGAGTAGGTTGACTCCCTTGTGACGTCCGTTTATGGTGCAGGAGAGGGGCCAGGAGCGGGAAGTGACGAAGAACGAGAGCCCCAGACCAGAAGTCCCCGACCTCGAAAATCTGCCCGAGGACGTGCAGAAGGCCATGGCGCGCGCGCAAGGCCACCGAGGAGTTGCCGCCCCTGGAGGAACTGACAGCCCTCCAGGAGGCCATGCTCGGCCTGGGCGAGATGAGCGCCGTCGTGGGCAGGATGAGATTGTCTTCCGAGCAGGAAAGAGAGTCGGGGGAGGAACCAGCGCAGGATGGCCAAGGGCAGGAGCCGGGGTGAAGACAGGAAAACGTGCGCCGGCGTGCGTGGCGCGGGACAAGCGGTCGTGAGGATTGCTGACCCGTATTCCCTACGCGACTTGTCAACCGGGGTTCATCTGGTATACTTGGGTTAGGAGTCGATCTACCGGGTGAGGAGAATGTACGGAGATAGGCGATCCAGCCGGTTCTCGAAAACTGGTTTCGGGCTTGTGGTGCTGTCCCTTCTTCTGGGACTGCTTCTGACCGCGGTTCTGCCTTCCAGTGCGGTAGCGCCCGTGCTCTCCGCACCAACCGATCAGGATGATCCCGGTTCCTCATCGTCCAGCGAGACCTCCACTGTGCCGGGAGGTCTGGGGATGGTGCCGTCGAGTCCGGACAAGCAGAGCCTGGTGCGCCTACCCGAGATGCTCGGCGCAGCGGAAGATCTCCCTGAGGCCGTCGATCTCACGGAGTCCTCGTTGTTGCTCGAGGGCCAGCCATCGGGGGACGGGATTCCCCCCGTGGGCTACCAGGGCGATACGTCAACCTGTACTGGCTGGGCCACCAGCTACTACTACAAGACGTACCAGGAGTGGCTGGAACACGGGTGGGACCTGGGGAACGGTGGCCCCGATTATGACCACATCTTCAGCCCCAGCTTCGTGTACAACCAGATAACGGCGACAACCGACTACGAATGCGACGATGGTGCCGAGATAGGCGACGCCATGGCCCTCATCGTCAACCAGGGGGACCTGCCCTGGAGCGAGTTCCCGTGGATCTCCTATCCCTCCTACAACTGCAGTACGCAGCCTTCACCTGCGCAGAAGAGCGCCGCGCTGGAGTACGACGGCATCAGCTATGGGGCGTTTTTCATCGACGTCGGGCCTCCATACGGTCCGCAACTGAACCACAATCTCGCGCCTTTGAAGCAATGGCTGGCCAACGATGATCCTTTCGTGCTGGGGTTCCCCATCTACTCCGAATTCGACTACTACGACTGTTTTGAAGTGGTCACACCACCTGCCAACCCTAGCAGCTACCGGGGCTTGCACGCCGTGGCCGTGGTGGGCTATGACAACAACTGGGCTGGAGTGGGCGGCTTCAAGATCGTGAACTCGCATGGTGCAGGCTGGGGCTGCTACGGCTATGCGTGGCTCTCGTACAGCTTCGTGCGCAAGTACGCCTGGGAGGCTTGGTGGATGACCAGCAACCGGCCACCCTGGATCGATCCTCACGTGCCTGATCGTTACAGCCCCAACATTGGTGATTGGATCGTCGTAGACCTGACCCCTTACGAAAACGACCGCGAGGACAGCGGAACAGGGCTGAAGTGGTACGTGGAGGGGGCGGACCACTGTATCGTGCACGGCCAGGGCAGCTCCAACGACGTACTCAGCTTCCAGCCCAGTCCTACTGGCTACACAGGTTACGACGAGATCACCCTCGTACTGCGCGATTCCGAAGGCGCGGAGGATCGGCAGGAACTGACCCTGGGCTGGTTCGATCTAGACATAACCTACTACCTTCCTCTTGGGCTCGGCTACTGACCTGACCCATCTTCTTCTATTCGCTCCGACCGTGGGCGAGCCAAGTGCCTCGGCTTTCGGGTGACCTCACGGCGAACCTGCGGACGCCGGAGTCCTTCGTGTGTCGTACTACCTGGCGTGGACAGCGTGCTGGGGTTCTGCTACAATCCTGGCGAGTCCGTGGGTCCATCGGTAGTTGCGGTAGTCCGGGCAAGGTGAGACCGTGAAGATACGTCTGGAGGGCTTGCTCTCTGCTCTCCCCTGGCTGAGCGAGGTCAACACAGGAGGTGTCTCTATCCGTGGCCTGGCCTGCGACTCTCGCATGATCGAAGCGGGGGACCTCTTCGTGGCCTACAAGGGCGTGGAGTCGGACGGGCACCACTACATTCCCCAGGCCATCGAGGCAGGGGCGGTCGCTTTGGTGGTCGAGGATGAGCGGTACTTGCGGCCAACGTCCGGGGGTGAGTGGCCCATTCCCACCGTCCTCGTTCCCGACGGAAGGGAAGCCCTGGCCCATCTGGCGGCGGCGATCCACGGGTTTCCCTCCAGGAAGCTGCGGCTGATCGGCGTCACCGGGACCGACGGCAAGACCACCACCATCAATCTGATCTGGTCGGTGCTGCGTGCCTCGGGGCACACAGCAGGGCTGATCAGCACCGTCAATGCCGTTATTGGGCGGGACTCGTACGACACCGGTCTGCACACGACGACCCCTGATGCGCTGGAGGTTCAAGGCTACCTGGCTCGGATGGTGGAGGCGGGAGCCGAGTTCGCATTGCTGGAGGCGACCTCCCACGGGCTGGCCCAGCATCGGGTGACCGCGTGTGACTTCGACGTGGCGGTGGTGACGAATATCACCCACGAGCACCTCGATTTCCACGGTAGCTTCGAGGAGTATCGGGAGGCGAAGGCCCGCCTCTTTCAGAGTCTGAAAACCTCTGCCCGCAAGCCGGGAGTGGCCAAGGTCGCCGTTCTGAACTCCGATGACGCTGCTTCGTTCGAGTACTTGCGAGACATCCCCGCCGACCTACGGCTGACCTATGGGATGGCTAAGGAAGCAGACGTGAGAGCCGTGGACATCGCTCTCACGCCTTCTGGAGCGGCTTTCACTGCCCTCACTGCTGAGGGTGACTTCCAGGTGCAGACGAAGCTAGCAGGACGCTTCAACGTGTATAACGCTCTGGCCGCCATCGCGGTGAGCCTTTCGCAGGGGGTGGCAGTAGAGGACATACGGCATGGTATTGAGGCGGTGGAGCAGGTGACCGGCCGCATGGAGCGGGTGGACGTCGGCTTGCCCTTTCAGGCGGTGATCGACTTCGCCCACACTCCGAACTCGCTGCGAAACGCCCTGGAGGCGGCCAGGGGGATGGCCACTGGTTCGGTCATCGTCGTCTTCGGGAGCGCTGGGCTGCGGGATCGAGAGAAGCGACCCCTGATGGGGGAGATCGCCGGAGAGTTGGCGGACGACATCGTGATCACCGCCGAGGACCCTCGCACCGAGGACCTGGACCAGATCATGAGACAGATCGCTCAGGGGTGCGAGAAGGCGGGCCGCCGCGAGGGCATCGACTACTGGTGCGTTGGAGACCGGGCAGAGGCCATCCAGTTCGCGGTGTACATGGCAGAGGAGGGAGACCTGGTGCTCGTCACCGGCAAGGGTCACGAGAGGTCGATGTGCTTCGGCACGACGGAGTATCCCTGGAGCGACCACCAGGCGGTGAGACAGGCTCTCTTCAATCGCAGCGCACGCGAGGGCGGGCCCTAGATGTCATCAGCATCACTAGGGAGGAGTGTTGTGGTTCCCGACCCGTCGATGCCCTTGGTGACGGGGAGAGGCGTCAGGGGCCTCAGCGGTATTTGAGGAGGAGTGGTGCCCATGTCTCTATTGATGCTGAAGTCGATCCTCACCACAGTGGCCGTCATCGTGGCCGCCGGTCAGGCCATCAGCGGGCTGCGCTTGAGAGGGCGGCTGAAGGGACTGCCCCTGCCCGTCGGCGCCTTGCGTTCCTGGCATCGCCTGGGTGGTGACGCCGTTTTGCTTCTCACCTTGAGCGTGGCCCTCATCTGTGTCATCCATATTCCTTACAGTGCCTATTCGCTGCGAGTTCCTCTGCACGCCGCTCTGGGCACTCTCGCGGCGGCGATCCTGATAGTCAAGGTAATCATCGCGCGCCGTTTCCGGAGGTTTCTCGGACGCGCGGGCGTTTACGGTGCTGCCGCAGGCTTCTCCCTGCTGGGTTGTTTTGTGGCCAGTGCATTGTGGTACTTTGTGTTGGTGTGGCTATAGGAGGGGACGATGAAGGTACGGACAACGATCCTCGTATTGATCTTGGTGGGATTGGTGATCGTGGGCCTGGTGGTGGCCTGCGGAGGGGCTCAGGAGGAGCCGGCCGCCCCGCCACCGGAGGAGGGGCCGTCTGGAGAGCTCGCCGGTGAGGAGCTCCTCGAGACGCGATGTGCGCGCTGTCACGCGCTGGACATCGTAGAGGGCGCGACCAAGACCCAGGCGGAGTGGGAATCCACCGTCCAGCGCATGATCGCGAAAGGCACTGAGTTGACCGACGCCGAGGCGCAGGTCCTGGTGGAATACCTGGCGGAGACCTACGGGCCTTAGGACGAAACACGTCCGCTCGGTGCGTGGGGGATGCGGGCCGTCCGTGTCCCGCAAAAACGTCACACAGTGAATCGCACGGGGTGATTCGGTATAGCAGGGTTGAAAGGTGCCGTGGAAATGACCTCGTGCGGGGGCTGTGCTCTGGCCTGGATCGCGGCTTTGGATGCGGGAGCGGGCGAGCAACCAGCGTGGGGCTCGCCCGCCATGGTAACGGGGAACGGTAGCGCTGTGGAGGGGAGGTGAGGGATGGCCGAGGGCCGGATGTGGCACGAAAAGGGTTCCTTCTGGGAGACGACGGCTCCCTTGCTGTTCACGGAGCGACGGTGGGAGTACGCCCCGAGGGAGGTGGAGGCGATGGTGTCCCTGCTGGGACTCACCTCAGGGGCGAGGGTGCTCGACCTCTGCTGTGGCGTAGGCAGGCACTCCCTGGAGTTCGCGCGGCGTGGCTTTCGGGTCACGGGCGTGGACAGGACGGCTTCCTATTTGGAGGAGGCGCGGAGACGCGCCACACAGGAGGGGTTGGAGATAGAGTTCGTGCAGGATGACATGAGGTCCTTTTGCAGGCCAGAAGCCTTCGAGGCCGTTTCCAACTACTTCACCTCCTTTGGCTATTTCGCGAGCGAGGATGAGGAACGGCAGGTGTTGGACAACGCCTACGCGTCGCTGAGATCGGGTGGCACGCTGCTCATGGACATGATGGGCAAGGAGATTCTGGCTCGCGTCTTCCGGGAGCGCGACTGGCGCGAGGAAGACGGGATGCTGATCCTGGAGGAGAGGAAGCTGGCCCCGGACTGGAGTTCTCTGGACAACCGATGGATCATGCTCAAGGACGGAGACCAGCGAGAGGTAACGGTGACCACCAGACAGTACTCCGCTGCTGAGCTGGGCAAGCTGCTGAAGGACGCTGGGTTCGACCGGGTGGACGTCTATGGGGACCTGAGTGGAGTGCCCTACGACATGGCGGCGAGGAGACTGATCGCCGTGGCGCATAAGAGTGACTCGAAGTGAGAAGAGCGGAGAAAGAGATCAGGGACAGACAGACGATAGAGTCGATACTGGAGAGGGCCACGGTGTGCAGGCTGGGGCTATGCTCTAATGGTGTGCCCTACGTGGTTCCCTTGAGCTTCGGTTACGAGGACCATCGGCTCTACTTCCACTCTGCCCCCGGGGGCAGGAAGATCGAGATCATCAAGGACAACCCGAACGTCTGCTTCGAGGTGGACGTCGATGAGGAGTACGTCCCGGCGGACGTGCCCTGCAACTGGACGGTGAAATACCGCAGTGTGATTGGCTTCGGCAAGGCGCGCCTGGTAGACGACGCAGAGGAGAAGAGGAAGGCGCTGCACGTCATCCTTGGGCACTATGCACGTGGACCGTTCGAGTATGCCGAAGGGGCCGTGGACAAGGTTGCCGTGATCGAGGTCGAGGTGGAGAGCCTCACGGGGAAGCAGTCGGGGTACTAGGCCCTGGACGAACCGGTCATTGAGCTATGTCTGTGTACGATGGAGTCTCGGCGGCGACGGTCATAGCGGGCCAGGCCGCTCTCTCGAAGACAGACATGGTCACGTCGCCCAGGCTGGTGGGAACCACCTCGCTGAAGGCCAGCTGGTAGTCTTGCCCCATGTGGCCCAGGAGTTGCTGGTTCAAACCCGGTGTCGAGGTATCGTCGAGGATCACGTAGTCGAAGTAGGAGCTCTCCAGAGCACTGAACCGCGCCTCGTCGCCCTTGACATCGCCGAAGGTACAGGTCGTGCTGAAGGTATCCCAGATCTCCAGGTTGGACCAGCGGGGCCCGTGCAAACGCAGGTAGTAGTTGTACACCGCCCCGTTCTCAGCCAGCAATACCTCATCTCCCCCCAAGCGCTGCTCCAGATAGGAGACCATGCCGCCAGAGTCCGGCCAGAAGTTCTGGAATCCCCATAGTTGTTGTCTCGACAGAAGCAGCAGAGCCAGCATGGCCACGGTGACGCCGTAACCCCAGTCCGCTCTCTCGCTTGGCGCGGGCGATTGGCTGCCTGGTATGGAGCCCAGGCCCATCCCAGCGGCCGGTGCCAGGAGAATGAGCCCGTAGGCCACGTGTTTGTAGAAGGCCTCAGCGTCCTGGTTGGCGAAGTGGTAGAGCAGAATGGCCGCTCCTCCGCACATCAGAGCGGAGGTCAGGAGCCGATGACGGGGTCGCCGTATTAGGGCCACCAGAGCGAGAAGGATACCCGGTCCGAGATAGGTGGCGCTCTCGCGCAAGAGTTTCAGGTTCACAGCTTCGTACTTGGCATACTTGCTGGCCACGGACACGAGCAGGAAGCGCGATACCAGGTCCGAGAAGTTGTAGCCGACATAGGCCCCGATGAGGACAACGAGTGGCAGGGCGAAGTACTTCCAGGCGAAGAACCGCTTCCTGTGCACAGACACGGCCAGGAGGACGAGGGGCAAGTAGAAACCGGCGGGATACTTGGCCAGGACGGCGAGGAAGCCCGCTACGGCCGCCAGGAGGAGGGATCGCCTGCTGTCTCTCTTCAGGCCGCGCGCCAGGAGGAACATGGTGGCTGCCAGGAGGGCGTTGCTCATGGCGTCGTAGGTGCCGAAGCGGCTGATGAAGATGGCCGGCCCCGACAAGGCATAGAACAGAGCAGCGCAGCAGGCTACCTGGCGGTTGAATAGTGTGCGTGCGAAGAGGAAAACGCACAACACCGCCAAGGCGCCGAAGAGCGAGTTCAAAAAGCGGACCGCCGACAGACCACCGTAGGCATCGACGACCCTGGAGAGGACCGGGAACATCCATACGAATCCGGGGATGCGCATCAAGTATGAGAGCGGCGTTCCCGATAACGCTTCCACGCCGCGTTGGATGAGAGACGCCTCGTCGAGGAAGGCAGAGTTGTAGGATAGATTCCAGGACCTCAGCAAGAAGGCCGCTCCGATGATCACGGTCAGGGCCGCGCTCTGGGGGCCGAGGCGAACAAGAGCCCCGCGCAGCCTCCCCATCTCCCTGAGCATAGCTTCGGGCCGTGGCTGAGGTAGTTGCTGAGGCAGCAGGGCGGCCATGGGCACCTGAAGTTGGATCCAGGCGGCGAAGATGCACCAGAAGGAGTTCCAGAGTAGAAACGAGGTCATGCCCTGCAAGCCTGCCCAGATCACAGCCAGCAGGGACAAGGTGGCGATGGCCAACTGCGGAGAGACGAGGAGCAGGTCTCGAAGCCGGTTACGTTGGGTGCGTTTCTTCTTCTCCGTGACGCCCGAATTGGGCTTCCATCTCCTGGCGCCGAGAGCGATGAAGGTAGCCGCGATGTGGACGGGGAATAGCCCGGCCCACATGCGGAACGTCTTCAGGAAAGGCGCGGGGTAAGTCAGGACGATGGCGGCGCTGAACATCAGGGCCATGTATGGTGTCCGAGCGATGAGGTAGTGCCAGTTATCTGCAAGTAACGCTGGCGTGCCGGTGAAGATGGACCAGATCGGCACCAGGGCGAAGGTAGGGAGTGCGAATGCAGAAGCGAGGTAGAGCCAACCCAGCTCCACGTATTGTAGCTTCTGGGCCAGGCTGAGGCCCTTCCTGAGGAAGGGGTTGTCCCAGAAGAACATGCGCAAGGTGTCGGTAGCCCATCTGCCCCTCTGGTCGTAGAAACCTCGAACGTCGTCGGGTGCGAGGCCGGTGCTCAGGGGATGGTTATGGTAGACGGATCTCCAGCCTGCGTCGTGCAGGCAGAGTGAGGTGTGCAGGTCCTCGACGATGTTCCAAGTGCTGAACCCGCCTATGCTCTCCAACGCCTCCCGCCGGTACATGATCCCCGATCCACAGCTAATGGCCGCGTTCTGGCTATCCTTGGCGGGCTGCATGGCCCGGTAGAAGACCTGGTCCAGATTGCCAAAGGGATCGCCAGTGGGGACATGATACCGTTGGGCCGTCTGCACGAAGGCGAACTTCCGAGCGGACGGCGAGTCGAGCTGGAAGTATCCCAGGCAGAGCCGTACGATCTGTGGCTCGACAACCTGATCGGCGTCCACGAGGAGAACAAACTCCTCATCGGTGTGGGCTAGACCGTAGTTGAGGTTGCCGGCTTTGGCATCCTCGTGGGTGGGTCTTGCCAGGTAGCGGCAGCCATGCTGTTCGGCCAGCGCTCTTATGTCCTGGCAGTTGCCATCATCGAGCACATAGACCGTGACCTTTGGGTAATCGATCCTCCTGGCCGCAGCGATGGTGCGACCGACGACCCACGTTGGCTCGCCACAAGCCGTGACGAAGACAGCTACCGTGGCGTTGGGATCCGCAAGCGGCAGCCCTTGGGGCCGGTGGAAGCGGGGATACCACGCGTCGGCGGCGAAGATAACACCCAGGATGAAGGTCAGCAACTCGGCGCCGAAGAAGGGAACAGAGATGTACCAGGCCTCCCAGTTGATGACCGAGGCGTGCCAGACGAGGTACCCGATTCCCCAGATGACAGTGAGAAGGGCGAGGGTCTGTCCCAGAAGGCGACGGCGGCGATCTTCCCGTTCGCGATAGCGCCGGAACTTGCCGCGACCGTGCACGTCCCCCAAATATGTGCCTAATCTTCCGAAGCGCCTTTCCATGGCATTACCTCGCCCTCTCGTGCACATATCATAGTGTGCCGGGATTAAACGGTCATAAAAGGGGGCTTAAAATGCTCTTAAATGCGAATCGAGGGGCCAAGGGGTCAAGAGGGACTGTTTGTCTAGGCCGCCGTGGGATGGAGAGACCCGGGGTCAACAGGGAGGGATACTAGATGCGCGGCCTCGGAGGTGGGTTCGACCACATCTAGTGGTTTGGGATGCGCTGGGGAGGAAGCTGGTGGCCTGGAAGGAGGTCGAGTGATGCGGATTATTCCTCACCTGGAGGCTTGGCAGCGGAGGAGAGTGAGCGAAAGTGCGCAATCGGGAGGGCT
>CAZOBP010000024.1:0-25856 GCA_964577995.1 uncultured Anaerolineales bacterium | reverse complement strand
GCGTGGCGCAATAGCCGCACGACAACTGACCATTGTAGGACAAACTTAAGTTTGTCCTACGGATGCGCGTGCTGGCGGGTGGCCGTGGGTGGCACCGGACTGAAGTCCTGCACTACGAACGGCAAAGGGGCTGAAGCCGGTTGGAGGGAGGCGCCCAAGAGCCGCCACCCTGCGGATTTGCCACTCCGCGAGCAGCCTGCCTTGACTTTGGCCCATCGGGGAGATATGATAGGCTCACCATGCGAAGGGAGCTACTGGAATGGCTGGTCTGCCCGGCGTGCCAGCACAGCGATTGGCGGCTGGAATCCGTGGAGGCCGGTGAGGCAGGTGTCGTGGAGACAGGGTGGCTGGGCTGCGCCGCCTGCGAGGCGCGCTACTACATCAGCGAGGGTATCCTGGACCTGCTCCCAGAGCCCGACGAAGCGGTCCTTCGCGAGAGGGCTGGCTGGGAGAGGTTTCTGGAGGGCGCATCTGAGGAGCTCGACGAGGCCTGGATTCTGGCCTTGCCGCGCGTCCACGAGGGGGTATCCTCGAACGCCGATAGCGTTGGACACTGGAAAAGGCAGGCGGACAACTTCTTCCACCTTTTGGATCTGCTGCACCTCTCGGGCCAGGAGAGGGTGCTGGAGCTGGGCGCCGGGCGGTGCTGGGCCAGCGCCTACCTGTCACGACTGGGATGTCAAGTGGTGGCTCTGGATGTGGTGCGAGTCAAACACGCGGGGGGACTGGAGACGGGGGCGGTCTATCTGGACCACGGCACCCCTTACTTCGAGCGGGTCCTGGCCAGCATGGAGAAGCTGCCTTTCCGCCAGGGCACGTTCGACCTCGTGCTCTCCGTGGCTAGCATCCACCATAGCCCGTTTCTTGACTGGGTGGTGGGGGAGGCGAGTCGGGTCCTCACACCCGGGGGCAGGCTGGCGCTGACCAGCGAGCCGTGTCTGGGGGTATGGAAAGAGAAACGGGTGGACAACGAGGAGACACAGGCAGGGATCAGCGAGCACGTGTACAACGTCCTGGACTACAGGAGGGCGTTTGGCCAGAGTGGATTCGAGGCCAGGTTCTTTCTGCCTGGCGCTGTGCTGGCCATGCTCGAAGAGCAGAGTGCGCCAGCGGGTGCGGGCCGGCTGAGGGAGTGGCTTCTAGGTCTGGGGAGCGCCATGTGGCGGAACTCCGCGTTGCGCCGGATGCTTTGCTCCCAGGCAGCAAACCTGGTGGGCCTGCTCTTCCTGGAGTATGGCCTCACCGCCGTGGCGGAGAAGCGGGCCAAGGCAGGCGGGCGATGAGAATCGCCATAGACGCCTCGCCTGCTGGCAAGGAGCGGCGCACGGGCACCGAGTTGTACACGCTGTATCTCATCCTGGCGCTGGCCCGGCTCGACACTGCCAATGAATACACCCTCCTTCTCAACGACAGGGTGCCCGACGAGTTCGAGGGCCTGCCTGGCAACTTTGCGCTCCGTCTGATACCACAGCGGCGGCTCTGGGCGCAGACGAGGCTGCCCAGGGAGCTGTGGAGGGAGCAGCCTGACGTGTTCTTCGCCCCGGCGAACGTGATTCCCTTCGCTCACCCACCCACGTGCGTCACGACTATCCACGACGTGGCCTTCCACTACTTTCCCGAGTGCTATTCCCTTTTCGCGCGCCGGTATCTGGACTTGACCACCCGCTTCGCCCTTCGCACTGCCCTCAAGGTTTTCGCGGTGTCCCAGGCCACCAAGGAGGACCTGGTGCACGTCTACCACGCTGACCCCGAACGGGTGGAGGTCATCTATTCGGGAGTGCCTGCGATGCGGCAGGAACGATCGCCGCGGGAGCAGGTTGCTCGCACGCTGCAACGCCACGGTGTTACTGCCCCATACCTCCTTTTCCTGGGCCGGCTAGAGACGAAGAAGAACGTGGCCCGCATAGTGGAGGCGTTCTTCAGGCTCAAGGATCGAGGCGTTCCCCATCAGTTGGTGTTGGGAGGAAGCCCGGGCGTGGGTTTCGATGAGGTGAAGCGTCTGGTGGAGGGCTCACCTTTTGGCAAGGACGTGATCCTCACCGGCTATGTGGGGGAGGAGAAGGCCGACCTGTACTCGGGGGCAGACGTTTTCGTGTTCCCTTCTCTCTACGAGGGCTTCGGGTTCCCCATCCTGGAGGCGGCTGGCTATGGCACCCCCGTCGTCACCTCGCGTTTTTCTTCGCTGGCTGAGGTGGCGGGGGAGGCTGCGCTACTTGTGGACCCGCTCGACGTGGAAGATATCGCGGACGCCATCCACCGGTTGATCCGGGATAGTCAGTTGCGATCGCGGTACGTGCAGCGAGGCTACGAGCGAGTGGGTGAGTTCCACTGGGGAAAAACGGCGTCCAGGGTGCTGGAGGTGTTGGACGAAGCTGCCCGCGAGGCACCTCGCTAGTGACCCCTAGGCGCGCGCCGGCTTCCTCATCGCCCCTCCGAAGAGGACGAGGGTGAGCAAGCACAAGACTCCCACGATGAGGTATCCTCGCCCATAGCCCATCACGTCGGCCACTGCACCCAGGGCCAGCGAGCCGAAGGCGATGCCCAGGTCGAAGCACAAGTAGACGAGACTCAGTGCCCTTCCTCGCGCTCTGGCAGGGGCGGTGTCTACGACCGTGGTCTCCAGACCGATCCTGGCACCCCCGAATCCCACCCCCTGGAGAACGGCCATGGCCAGGAGTGTGGGCGGCCCGTAGGCCCAGTTGAGCCCCACGATGCTGATGGTCAGGATCCCCAGCGCGGGCAAGACAACGACCAGCCGCCCCCATCTGTCTGAGAGTCGGCCGACCGTAGATCTGGACGCCACGAGGGACAGGCTCAGAGCCGTGAAGAACAACCCCGCGTTGCCCAAACCGCGGTCCACGGCGAAGAGGGGTAGGAAAGTATAGACGGTGCCGTAGGTCACGCCCAGCGTCAGTATGGCCAGCGCCGGCGCCACCACCCCGCGCAGTTTGATCACATCCAGAAGCCCGACGCTGGTGGAATCCCCAGTGGGCGAGGCGACCTGCTGATGACTGGGCTCGCCTATGGCAAGGGCTACGACAAGACCGGCCAGCGCCGTCAAGCCTGCTGTGAGAAAGACCGTGTGGAAGTTGGAATGCTGGAGCAGACTCGTCCCTGCCGGTGAGGCCAGGACCATGGCGAGAGAGGGCGCGATGCCACCCAGGCCCAGAGCTGCGCCCCAGCGAGAGGGCGGTGTGACGTCGGCAATCAGGGTGTAGTAGCCAGTGGTGAAGGCGGCGATGCCGATGCCGTGGAACATACGAGCCACATACAGCGAAGGAATAGTGCTGACCTGAGTATAGCAGAGTGGACCGAGGGTGAAGATGGCCGTCCCGATGAGCAAGGCAGGCTTCCGTCCCCGAAGGTCTACCAGACGCCCTATGTAGGGACGAAGAACGATGGCAGAGATGGCGAAAGTCGTTTGGGCCAATCCCACCTGGGCGGCGCTTCCGCCCAGCTCCTGTACGTAGAGGGGGAGAGGCGTGATCAGCAGGTGGGCACTGGAGAAGAACAGAAAGCAGGCCAGAAAGGCGAGGTAGAAGGCGGGGCTATATCCCCCTGGGAGCGGGATACGCTTCATACGGCCTGCATTCTCCCCTCGATCGTTGTGGAGATGGGAGAGCGCTCGGCCAGATACTCCTCCATCGCTTCACGGAGAATCGTTGGCACGTCGTAGGTCACGTGCCGCTGATCGAGGTGAGTGTACTCGGTGAGATGGCCCAGTTCCCAGTCGGTTGATGCCACGCTGTAGACCCGCCCCATGTCGAGCGGCTCGTTTCCCACCAGAACCCCCACTACCTGCTCGTCGGGATCCCCGTAGGGGTCGTGCTGGATCTTGAGACCGGACACTTGAAGGATCCCCTGAGGGTTCCCCCGCATAGGAGCGGGACGATCCTGCGCTACCTCGGGCCGGAGTGAGTAGTTCAGGGCAAGCAGTATCTCCTGGCCCGTCAGCTCTGTGCGGCCGGGGTTGGCTGTGGATGATGTTGCTCTACACAGGTCGCCGAAGGTGATGGGGCCTTCCCGTATCGCCTCGTCCAGCATGCCCGTAACCACGAAAGCGAGTTCGGTCCCCATCCTATGTCTCAGCGCGTCGGCCAGGAAGTTGCCCAACGCGCACTCCTGGAAGTAGTTGAGATCGAGGAAGCTGACCGTTTGCCCGACGAACCGGCCCAGAAGCCGCTGGACTTCCTGAACCTGCTCCTCAATGGCCTGGACGACCTTGGCGTCCACCTCCGACGTGTCCACTGGGAGGAGATGGGCATCGCTGCTGCGGATCTGGCCTGAGGGACTGTCTACCGCCAGGTCAACGCGCCCGAGGTGACTTCCATAGGAGCCGGCCTGGACGATCAGTGCGCCGTTCAGCACCAGTGGCTCCTCGAGCAGGTCGTGAGAGTGGCCACCAACGATCAGATCGATGCCGTCCACGGACTGGGCTAGATCCTTGTCCCCGTCCAGCCCCAGATGTGACAGTACGGTGATGATGGTGGCTCCGCCCTCGCGTAGATGCCGCATCAACTCGGTCACAATGGCCTGGGGCTGGTAGGTGCGGGCGCCGAACGTGGAGTAGGAGTCGGACGTGGCGGTGAGGCCCACGAGACCCAATCTGACTGGACCCAACTCCAGCAATTGATAGGGCGTCAATCCCTCCACCAGTTGACCCGTCTTGGACCAGACGAGATTCGCTGCCATGATGGGGTAAGAAGCAGCGCTGGCCAGGTTGGCTATGTTGTCCGGGCCATAGGTGACGCCTGCCGAATTGCCTAGTGCAACGGCGTCGTAGCCGACAGCGCTCAAGATGTGTGCGATGGCTGCGCCTTTGGTCACGTCGCTCTCCAGCAGAACGCGATCCTCCGCGTCTCCTGCATCCCAGAGGAGCGTGTGGCCCCCCAGGCCTGCTACTTCCTCGCGGATGCGGCGCACCATGGCACTGATCAACGGCAGTTGCTCGACGTGCGCGTGCAAGTCGTTGGTATGGAGAATGGTCAGACGCGTGGTGGCTGTGGGCATGATGCGAGTCGCTGTCCTAGTCCTTGGACAAGTTCAAGACGGCCATGAACGCTTCCTGGGGGATGCTCACCTGACCTATCTGCTTCATACGCTTCTTGCCTTCCTTCTGCTTCTCCAGGAGCTTCCTCTTACGGGTCACATCGCCGCCGTAGCACTTGGAGAGGACGTTCTTCCGCAGGGCCTTCACTGTCTCGCGGGCGATGACCTGACTACCTATCCCGGCCTGGATGGGCACGGGGAACATCTGTCGAGGGATTACTTCCTTCAGTCTGCTCACCAGGGCGCTGCCCTTGCCGTATGCCTGGTCCCGATGCACGATGAGAGACAAGGCATCGACTGCCTGTTGGTTCACCAAGATGTCGAGTTTCACAAGGTTCCCCGGTCGGTACCCGGAGAGACTGTAGTCGAGTGAGGCATACCCTCTGGTGTGGGACTTGAGTTGATCGTAGAAGTCAACGATGAACTCTCCCAACGGCATCTGATAGCTGAGCAATACCCTCTGGGGATCCAAGTACTCCAGCGACTCGTACTCGCCCCTTCTGGCGATGACGAGTTCCATGATCGGGCCGATGTAGTCATCGGGGCTGAAGATGCTGAGCTTGACCCAGGGCTCCTCGATAGCTTCGATCTCCATCGAAGGGGGGAGATCGGATGGACGGTTCACTTCCATGACCCCACCGTCGTTGGTGAGGGCGTGGTATTCGACGCTGGGGGCCGTGGCCAGGAGGTTCAGACCATACTCCCTCTCCAGTCTTTCCTGCACTATCTCCATGTGAAAGAGGCCCAGGAAGCCGCAGCGAAAGCCGAAGCCAAGAGCCTGCGAATCCTCTGGTGCGTAGGTCAGCGAGGCGTCATTGAGATGTAGCTTGTCCAGGGCGTCTCTCAAGAGGTGATACTCCTCCGCGTCTGTGGGGTACAGGCCGGCGAAGACCATGGGCTTGATGGGTCTGTATCCAGGCAAGGGGTCTGTCGCCGCGCCGGTGGCACTGGTAATTGTGTCGCCCACGGAGCAATCGCGGACGTTCTTCAAACCTGTGGCCACGTAGCCCACCTCCGCAGTGTCGAGGCGATCCACCGAGGTCATGCCCGGGGTGAAGACGCCCATCTCCAGAGGTTCGAACGTCCTGCCATTGGACATCAGCTTCAGTGTCTGGTCCTTGGCCAGCTCACCGTCCACGATCCGCACGTAGGCCACGACGCCTTTATACGAATCGTAGTGGGAGTCGAAGATCAGCGCGCGCAGGGGAGACCCCGGCAGTCCTCGGGGTGCGGGCACGTTCTTGACGATGGCCTCCAGGACTTCTTTGGTGCCGGTGCCTTCTCTAGCGGAAGTACGGATCACGTCTGCCTCGGGGACCCCCAGGAGTTCCTCCATCTCCTGGGCCACTTCATCAGGGCGCGCTCTGGCCATGTCGATCTTGTTGGCCACGGGAACGATGGTCAGGTCGTTGTCCAGCGCCAAATAGAGATTGGCCAGGGTCTGCGCTTCCACGCCCTGGCTGGCATCCACCACCAGCACAGCACCCTCACATGCAGCGAGAGCTCTGGATACTTCGTAGGAGAAGTCCACGTGACCCGGGGTGTCGATGAGGTTGAGTTCGTACTCCTGTCCATCATCAGCTTGATAGAGCATGCGCACTGCCGAGGCTTTGATGGTCACGCCCCTCTCCCGCTCCAGGTCCATCTGGTCCAGCACCTGATCGGCCATCTCTCGGGGCGAGATGGTACCGGTGTACTCCAGCAGTCGGTCAGCCAGAGTGGACTTGCCGTGGTCTATGTGGGCGATGATGCTGAAGTTCCTGATTCGTTTCTGATTCATAGTCAAAGGAGCGTCGTGGCCTGTCCGCCAATTGTGTCTGTACACTGCACCGATCTCATTATACTTGAATTGAGCACGATCCGAAAGAGCAAAGGCGCTCTTTATCTACGTGATGTGCGTCCACGCGATGCGATCCCGCGCTCACTCTCCACTTCTGGCTTGGCCCGGTCGGCCGGGCCAGTGTGACCGGGGTTCACTCTGCCGCTTGGCAGGGCGCAGCACGGATAGTCCAAGTACATGCCCGCTTCAGTCCGGCGCCAGGCTTATCCCGTGCGGTTTTTCCACACGCTCCAGGGCGGTGTTTGACAAAGGGGACACCTGGGTGTTATAATGCTTCGAGTTTGGAGGTACTGGCGTGCTGTTCTACTTGCAGGTAGTTCAAATCATCATCTCGGTGTGCCTGATCGCCGCTATCCTTCTCCAGGTCAAAGGTAGCGGCCTGGGAGGGATCTTCGGCGGCAGCGACTCTGGAGTATACAAGACCCGCCGTGGTGCGGAGAAGACGTTGTTCAATCTGACCATCGCCCTGGTCGTTCTGTTCTTTCTCTTCGCACTGGTCTCGGTGCTCATCCAGTCCTAGAGCCCTGGTGCAGGGCCAGGCCCTGCATTGTAGACTCCTAGAAGGAGACTAGTACCGCCTTTGACGAGACACATCCGCTGGCAGGCCGTCGTCGCCGTCCTGGGCGTGGTGCTGATCGTGGTTCTGTTGGGGTACGTTGCCTACACCACCACAACCGTGATCGTCCCCGATGTAGGCGGCACGTACGTTGAAGGCGTTGCTGGGCGCCCAAGCTACATCAACCCCCTGCTGTGCCAGTACAACCAAGTGGACCAAGACTTGGTTTCCCTCATCTTCTCTGGTCTCACGGACATCAACGAGCGGGGGGAGATCGTGCCCTCTCTGGCCAGAGAGTGGGACGTGTCGGACGAAGGGGTTGTCTACACGTTCTATCTACGGCGAGACGTGGTCTGGCACGATGGGGAACCCTTCACGGGCGCCGACGTGCTGTTCACCGTAGAAGCCATCCAGGACGAAGACTATCAAGGGCCGCCCGAGTTGGCCGAACAGTGGCGCACGGTTGAGGCGGCCAAGATTAACGACTATACGCTTACCTTCACCTTACAGGCTCCTCTGGCTACGTTTCTCGATTTCACCACCATCGGAGTGCTGCCCCAGCACGTGTTGAGCAACGTCCCGGCCAGTGAGCTGCCCAAGGATCAGTTCAACGTTCGCCCGGTAGGCACGGGCATGTTCAAGATCGGAGAGGTGAGCGGCGACTATGTGATCCTCGATGCTCACCCAGACTATTATGGGGACCAGCCCGCGTTGTCGAAGATAGAGTTCAAGTTCTACCCTGACTATCAGAGCGTTTTCGCTGCCTATCAGCAGGGTCAAGTAGAGGGCATAAGTGAGGTGCTGCCCGAGGATCTCCCAAGCGTGCGAGAGGAAGAGTATTTGAACCTCTACACGGCGCGTCTTTCGGGGTACACGCTGATCTTTCTCAATCTGGACCTGCCCATCTTCGAGGAAAAGGAGGTAAGACAGGCCCTCTTGTGGGGCATCGACCGGCAGCGCATCATCGACCAGGTCCTCGACGGCCAGGGTGTGGTGGCACACAGTCCTATCATGCCTGATTCCTGGGCCTACAACCACGGTGTGCTACAGTACGACTATGATCCCTACAAGGCGGCTGAGTTGCTCACTGAGGCGGGCTGGGCAGACACAGACGGGGATGGGGTGCGTGACAAGGAGGGCGCGCGACTGGAGTTCACGCTTCTCACCAACAAGGATCCCGTGCGGCGCCAGATCATCGAGGAGATTGCACGTCAGCTATGGGAACTGGGCATTAGAGTCGTTCCTGTGGTGGAGGATAGCTCGTGGGTCGTGAACGAAGCTTTGCGGCCCCGGAACTTCGATGCGCTGCTCTATAGCTGGGGCGACCTGCCAAGCGACCCCGATCCGTATCTGATGTGGCACTCCACTCAGATCGGCGGCGACGGGCAGAACTACCCAGGGCTCAATAACATCGACATCGACCAATTGCTGGAAGAGGGGCGCCAGAGCACCGATCAAACGCAGCGGGCGCGGCTATACCGGGATTTCCAGGACCTGTTCGCAGAGGAAGTCCCTTCGCTCCTGCTTTACTATCCGGTGTACAACTACGCTGTGGATGACATGGTGAAGGGCGTGCAACTGAGCCCGATGATGAATGCCAGTGACCGCTTTCGGACGGTGGCCGAGTGGTACATCAAGACGCGCAGGGTAGTGGTCAGCGAGGCGAGCCAGGAATGATTTGACACACGGGGACAGTGTGCATATACTTCCCCTAGATAGCAGGCCGAGATGGCGGAATAGGTAGACGCGCTGCGTTCAGGGCGCAGTGGGGGCAACCCCGTAAGGGTTCGAGTCCCTTTCTCGGCACTGAGCAATGAGGCCCCGACTCTGGTCGGGGCGTTCTTGCATGGTTGCCACCTTCAACTGCCTCTCGGGGGTGGCGCCCGAGCGTCGGGAACCATTCTCCTCCGCGTTTCGTCTTCATTGTGAGAGGGGTGTCTCTACGGACACCGACATGAGAGAAGTATCACAGGAGGATGAGTCAAGATGTCGAAAGCGGGTACGATAATAGGAACGGTGGGTCTGGCACTGCTGGCGATGGTACTGGTGCTCCAGTTGCTGGTGGTGCTGCCCGGCGTTTTGACGCCCGGGACCGGCGAAGAGCCCAGAGGGATCACGGTTATGGCTCAGGGCGAGGTGTCTGCTGAGCCCGATCTGGCGATGATCACGATAGGTGTCGAGACCAGGGATAGCACTGCGGGCTCGGCCGCTGCGGAGAACGCGGATCGTATGAGCGACGTAATGGATGCTCTGCGACAGATGGAGATCGCGGAGGAGGACATCCAGACCGTGGACTATAGTATCCGAGCCGAGATCGACTGGGACGATGACGAGCAGCGAGTCATCGGGTACGTAGTCAGCAACTCCGTGCGGGTGAAGATGAGGGACATGGACAAAGTGGGCGATGTGCTGGATGCTGTGACCACGGCCGGGGCCAACAACGTCTACGGGATCCAGTTCACTTTCGACGATCCGTCCACGCTCCGCGAGCAGGCACGGGCCGAGGCCATGGCCGAAGCGCGGAAGAAGGCAGAGTCCCTGGCTGAACTGGCTGGTGTGCGTCTGGGCGCTCCACGAACCATCAGCGAGTCTTTCTCCGAGACGCCACCCTACTACCTGGAGGCTGTATACGCTAGGTCAGAGAGCGGGGTGGGCGGAGGGACTTCCGTGTCGTCCGGCCAGCTAGATGTTGCGGTCCAGGTTCAGGTTACCTTCGACATTGGCTAAGCCCCGGTAACTCAATCACACTCGTCACAGTAGACAAAAGGGCCATCTCATTCGTTGTTGAGATGCCCCCTTTTGCGTCGGTCCATTCCTTATGGTATACTAGCGCGAGGAATGGACGCCGGTCCCACGTGGTCGCGACACCAAGGCTGGTGCCGCACGAGAAGGAGATGCGGTGGCCGGCAGGGAGGAGATCTGGGAGCTGAGGCCAGTCCCCAGGTTTTTCGGAAGCTGGGGGAGCGACGTGTCTGCGGTGAGCCGCTAGGGAGTGAGAAAATGAGCGTGTGGAAGTCCTTCAAAGAGGTGTTCTTTCCCTCAACCCCGCAGCCCCTCAGCAAGGGGTTGTTTCACTACATGACTCCGGACGGAGCAGAGGAGCGGTTCCGGCTGCACCTGCGTGTCGAGGACGACGGCGAGGGCATCCTGGTCATTAACGCTGCCAAGGTTCTACATCTCAACCAGACGGCGACCGAGCTCGCCAAGCTGGTCCTGGAGGATAAGGACAGGGACGCGGCCGTCAAGGAGATCAGGCGGCGGTACAAGGTGCCGGGGGAGACAGCCCGTGTGGACTACGAGCATCTGAGGGATACCATCCTCACCTTGGCCACCACGGACGACATCTGCCCCATCTCCTATCTGGATGTGAAGAGGATCGAACCCTTCGACACGCCAGTCTCGGCTCCGTATCGTATGGACCTGGCCTTGACCTACCGGTGCAACGCTAACTGCGGGCACTGCTATGTGGGCCGGCCGAGGGACATGGAGAGCCTGAGCACAGACGAGTGGAAGCAGGTGCTCGACAAGCTGTGGGACCTGGGCATACCGCACGTGGTGTTCACAGGGGGAGAGGCGACGGTGTACCCTCATCTGGCAGAGTTGATCCGCCATGCAGAGGATGTTGGATTGGTCACCGGTCTGCTGACCAATGGCATCAAACTAGCCGACGACGGCTACCTGCGGGAGTTGGTGGATGCGGGACTGGATCACATTCAGATCACCTTGGAATCCCACGATGAAGAGATACACAACCAGATGGTGGGAACGGATGCCTGGAAGCAGACCGTGCAGGGGATCAAGAATGCAGTCGCCACCGACGTCTATACGATCACGAATACTACCCTCACTACCCTGAATGCTCCACGGATCGAACAGACGATAGAGTTTCTGAGGGATCTCGGTATCGAGACCTTTGCCTGCAATAGCCTGATCTACAGTGGAAAGGGACCATCGAGCGGCATCGGTATCCCGGAGGAGGAGCTGGAGCCCCTGATGGTAGGGGTGCGGGACAGGGCCATAGCTGAGGGCATGAGACTGATCTGGTATACTCCCACACAGTACTGCGAGTTCCACCCCGTGGATCTGGAGCTGGGAGCCAAGTTCTGCACCGCAGCCAAGTACAACATGTGCGTCGAGCCGAACGGGGATGTCATCCCCTGCCAGAGCTACTACTCGAGCCTGGGCAACATCCTCCGAGACGATTGGGAGTCCATCTGGAACCATCCCACTGCCGAGAGCCTCAGAAACAGGGACTGGGTGATGGACAAATGCCGTTCCTGTGACGAATTGCCGCTGTGCGGTGGCGGATGCCCTCTCTATTTGCAGAACGAGGGCACGCTCTGCGTCGAAAGCAGCTCCACGGCAATCTAGCCCACAGCCTCAGCGATTCGGACCTCTCAGTATGGATGACAGCTTCGCGCGGTGGGGTGGCATTGGTGAGCCTCTCAGTAGAGCAGTGGCACCAACAGTTCCTGCGGCAGGCTGGTTGGACTCGCGGCATCCGCTCTCATCTCTATCGGCAAGCTGGGTTGTGGAGAGCGGAAGCGGTTCTGGATGTGGGGTGCGGCACCGGCGCGATCACCCAGGAGGTGGCGGAGCGCACCAGGGGCCGCGTAGCAGGTCTGGATCTGGACCCCGCGATGATTGGGTTTGCAGCCGAGAGCGTGGGGGAGATCGACTGGGTGATAGGGGACGCCCACTGTCTGCCGTTCGGGGCAGACAGCTATGATGTGGTACTCTGCAGTTTCCTGCTGATGTGGACTGAGAAGCCAAACATTGCGGTGCAGGAGATGGCTCGCGTGGTCAGGGAGGGGGGTGTGGTCCTCGCTACTACGGAGCCGGACTACGGTGGGCGCATAGACTACCCGGAGGAGATCGGTCTCGGATCGCTGATGGAAGAATCGGTCTGCCGCGACGGGGGACATCCCCGCATCGGACGTCGTTTGAAGGCCATGTTCTCCTCGGCTGGTTTGGAGGTCCAGATCGGTGTGATTCCCTCCATGTGGGACGACCGGCAACTGGCAGAGGAGTTCGAGGCAGAGTGGGATTTCATCCTCAGAACGTTGGGGAACGTGGCAGGCGATGCGCAACTCCGAATGTACAGGGACAAAGCGCGGAGGGCCTTGCGGGAAGGGACACGTCTGGTCTTGGTGCCCAACTTCTGGGCACTGGGAAGTAAGCCAGCGCTGGCATCCCGGTGACGGGCCATGATTGCCGCAGAAAGAGGAGCAATCATGTCTATGCTGAAGGGAAAGGACAAGGAGGAGGTCGGGAAGCAACTGGCAGAACTAGCCAACCCGGTGCAGTTGGTCATGTTCACCCAGACCATCGAATGCGAGTTCTGCGAAGAGACACGAGGCCTGGTGGAGGAGGTGGCATACCTCTCGGACAAGGTAGAGGCGGTGATCTACAACTTTGTCACGGACAAAGACAAGGCCCATGACTACGGCGTGGACAAGATCCCAGCCATAGCCGTGATTGGTGAGAGGGGCTATGGAGTTCGCTTCTACGGGATACCGGCGGGTTACGAGTTCACGTCGTTGATCGAGGCCATCAAGATGGTGTCAGGAGGGCAGTCGGGGTTGTCTGAAGCCACGAGAGAAGCGCTGGCGCAGATCGATGAGCCCGGCCACTTTCAGGTGTTCGTGACCCCCACTTGTCCATACTGCCCCGGCATGGTCGTGCTTGCACACAGGATGGCGATCGAGAACGAGGATATCACAGCAGATATGCTAGAGGCGACGGAGTTTCCCCACCTGGCCATCAACTACCGGGTGCGGGGCGTGCCTCGTACGGTGATCAACCAAACCCGTTTCGTGGACGGAATGGTCCCCGAAGCTCTGATGGTGCAGCACACGCTGCTGGCCCTGGGCAAGCAGAGCCAGGAAACAGCCTCCGAGACGAATTGATGACCAGCAATAACCCTTCTTGTTTCTATGACGCCTCGAGGGCGGATGTGCTGCGGTGCACGATCTATTCATGCCTCGTGAACAGATCGTGAGGAATAGCGTGCTCGACCTCTCCATCGTCATCGTCAACTGGAACACCAAAGATCTGCTCCGTGGTTGCCTGACCTCGCTATGCGACAGTGATGGAGATTTCGCCTTCGAAACCGTAGTAGTGGACAACTGCTCGAGCGATGGTAGCGCTGCTATGGTGCGCGAGGAGTTCCCGCAGGTGAGCCTCATCGAGAGCGAGATCAACGGTGGATACGCCTATGCGAACAACCAGGGGCTGCGGTGCTTCCAGGCGCGCCACTACTTGCTCCTCAACCCGGACACTGTGCTTCCTCCAGACGCCCTGCAAAGGATGCTGGAGTTCATGGAAACTCACCCTGAGGTGGGGATAGCTGGACCCAAGCTGGTCATGGCCAGTGGAGAACTGGACATGGCCTGCCGCCGGAGCTTCCCAACTCCTGAGAACTCCTTCTACAAGCTTTTCGGTCTGAGTCGCCTCTTCCCCGACAGCGAGCGCTTCGGCCAGTACAACCTGACACATCTTGATCCCGACGAGGTAGCCGAGGTGGACTCCGTGGTGGGGGCCTTCATGATGGTGCGAAGAGAAGTCGTGGAGGAGGTGGGCTGTCTGGATGAGCAGTATTTCATGTACGCTGAGGACCTCGACTGGGCCTACCGTGCGAAGCGAGCCGGCTGGAAGGTCTACTACTATCCTGAAGTCACTGTACTTCACTACAAGAGACAATCCAGCCAGCAGAACAAGGACAGGGCCGACTACGAGTTCTGGCGCGCGATGTACATCTTCTACCGCAAGCACTATGCCCAAGATACCCCCTTCTGGTTGCACTACCTGGTGCTCGGAGGGTTGAGCGTGCTTGGGCGCGGGAGGATGCTGCGTACGATCATCCGCGCCGAGAGACAGCGTGCTACTGTGGAGGCTTAGCGATGAAGGACAAGGGCAACGTACTCTTCGCCGTTCTCTTGGTCATAATCGACATGGTCATGATGGTTCTTGCCTTCGTCTTTTCGTACTATTTGCGGCTTCGGACCGAGCACTTGTCGCCGGCAGACATAGGCCCGCTGGGCGACTATCTGGGTGTGATTGCCATCCAGGTTTTCACGCTCATCGTCGTCTTCTTCTTCGGCAAGCTCTATCACAGACAGCGGGGTCTGTCGCACGTGGACGAGTTCTACTCCGTGTTTGTGGCTGTATCCGTAGGGACGATCATGTCTGTGGCTTTCAACTCGGTGATCATACGGAACGGTCCGGACTATTCCCGGAGGATGATCGTCTCCAGTTGGGCCTTCACCATCGTTCTGGTGACCCTGGGGCGACTCCTGAACTCACGACTCAGGTGGCACCTTCAGAGTCGAGGGGTTGGCGCAGCCAGGGTTCTCATCGTGGGGACGGGCGAGACGGGCCGCATGGTTTTGCACGCGATCCAGCGATCCCCAGGCTTGGGATACGAGGTGGTGGGGATGGTCAGCCAGGACTCCAAAGCCGAGAAGGCTGGAGTTCCAGTCCTGGGAACCACAGAAGAGTTGCCTTCTCTCATCGCGTCGGAGGCTATCGACGAAGTGATCATCGCCCTGCCGGAAGCCACGAGTATTGAGATGCTTCCCATCATTTCCGACTGCCACCGGGCGAAGGTGGCTACCAGGGTTTATCCCAGCGCGTTTCAGCTCATAACCTCTGATCTGAGTATTGGGCATCTAGGTGGCCTCCCCTTGCTGACGGTGAGGGACACGGTGCTCAGGGGCTGGAGACTCACCCTCAAGCGAGCGATGGACGTTGCTGGGAGCGCCGTTGGATTGGTTTTTCTTTCCCCCTTCATGCTCTTTGTGGCCCTATTGATCAAGTTGGATTCAGCAGGCTCTGCCTTCTACACGCAGGAGCGCATGGGACTGGACGAGAAGCCGTTCCGGATGATCAAGTTCAGGTCTATGAAGGAGGGGGCCGAGGACGAGACCGGGCCGGTCTGGGCCATAAAGGAAGATCCTCGCCGCACCAGGTTGGGTGCTTTCATTCGTAGGTTCTCTCTGGACGAGCTGCCCCAGTTCATCAACGTCTTCATGGGACAGATGAGCCTGGTCGGGCCCAGGCCTGAACGGCCGATGTTCGTGGAGCAGTTTAAGCAGGTCATCCCTCGCTACGTGGAGAGACATCAGGAGAAGGCCGGGATGACCGGCTGGGCCCAGGTGAATGGCTTGCGCGGCGACACCTCCGTCGTGGAGAGGACGAAGTATGACCTCTACTATATCGAGAACTGGTCCATCTTCTTCGATCTGAAGATCCTCATTAGAACCGTCTTCAGTTTCTTGCGGGACAAGACTGCCATCTGATCTCACTTTGGCGGCAGAGTCCCCCCGAGGTGCGTGCGCGCCGTGGCGGCGCTCAGTCGTTGTCTGGAACCACAGGCTATCCCGCCACCATCGTGGGCGGAGCCGTCCTGCATGGTCGGCTGTGGACTTGATGGCAAGAAGTTTGTGAACGAAACTGCATGTCGATACTGCGCTTCATCGAAAGCACTTTGTGACGCGGGGCGGAGCCGAGCATTGTGCTTTCCGTCTTGTAGGGCGAAAGGACGGAGCGGTATGGGAGGATGGGAATGATAGAGGTCGAGAACCTGACCAAGTACTATGGCAACCTGGCGGCCATCAAGGATGTGACGTTCAAGGTGGAGGAGGGAGAGATCCTGGGGTTGCTGGGACCCAATGCCGCGGGCAAGACAACCACCATGCGCATCCTGACGGCTTTCATGCCACCAAGCTCCGGCACCGCGCGAGTGGCTGGGTTCGATGTCTTCGACGACTCTCTCGAAGTGCGCAGACGAATCGGCTACATGCCGGAAACGGTGCCTCTCTATTCCGAGATGACGGTGTCTTCGTACTTGGACTTCGTAGCCAGCGTTCGTGAGGTGTCGAATCGGCGAGAGAGGGTAGAGGAGATCCTGGAAACGTGCGGCCTCGCCAGCTTTGGTCACACCTTGATCGGCAAGCTGTCGAAGGGCTACAGACAGCGGGTGGGGTTGGCACAGGCCCTGGTGCACGATCCTCAAGTCCTCATTCTCGATGAGCCTACCATCGGTCTGGATCCCAAGCAAATCAGAGAGGTGAGGCAGCTCATCAAGAGCCTGAGTGGAGACCATACCATGGTTGTCAGCACACACATCCTTCCCGAGGTCAGCGAGATCTGCAGTCGAGTAGTCATCATCAATGAGGGACGAGTCGTAGCGGACGGGCCGCCTGAGATGCTCGAGGCCAGGCTCCAGCAAGCGCAACGGGTGTTCGTCGAACTCCGGCGCCCGTCGCCAGATGTGTCAGACCGGCTGCGTCGGCTGGAGGGTGTGACGGATGTGGAGGTCAAAGGAGAGGGGCAGTATGAGGTCGCCTGCACCGTGGGTCTCGATCGGCGCGAGGAGATCGCCAGGGCGGCCGTGCAGGAAGACTGGGGGTTGCTCGAGCTGCGACCCGTGGGCATGAGCCTGGAAGAGATCTTCCTGCGACTGACAACACACGAGGGGGATCAAGAAGTGGAGGAGGCGGCATAGATGATGAACATGGTCTTCATTGCGAAGAAGGAGTTGCGGGTATACTTCGCGTCTCCCATAGCCTACGTGATGATAGCGGCCTTCCTGGCTATCATGGGCTTCTTCTTCGCGCTGATCATCTACATCATGCGCGAGGCCTATCTCGGGAACGTGTTCGCCAACATGGCTGTGGTCCTCCTTTTCGTGTGTCCTGCGCTGACCATGCGGCTGCTCGCTGAGGAGCAGCGATCGGGGACCATCGAGCTGCTGCTCACGCTCCCTGTGCGGGACTGGCAGGTGGTGTTAGGCAAGTTCCTCGCCAGTATGGCTGTCTATGCCGTGATGCTTGGTCTGACTCTCTACTACCCGTTGCTCTTGATGCGATTGGCCAACCCTGATCGCGGCCCCATGCTGAGCACGTATCTGGGCCAGCTGCTACTGGGAGGTTCTTTCCTCTCCATCGGTGTATTCGCGTCAGCCTTGAGTCGAAATCAGGCCGTCGCGGCTCTCCTGGGATTCGGAACGATGATCATTCTCTGGCTGGTTGACGTCGCCGGGAGCCTTTTCGGATCTCCAGTGAGCGATTTCCTGACCTACTTGTCGATGTCCGGACACTACTATGACTTCCTGCGGGGGGTGATCGACACCAAAGACGTGGTCTACTACCTGAGCGTGATGGCAGCCTTTCTTTTCCTGTCGGTGCAAGCCTTGCAGTTGAGGAGGTGGAGATAGATGGGTGCGTGGATCAGAAGGCTGGCTATCCCCCTGGGCGTGACTGGTCTTATAGCCCTGGTGCTTGCTTTGATGATCTGGCTACTCACCCGGGAGCTGGATCTGCGTCTGGAAGCCCTGCTGGGCGTGGGGGCAGTCCTGGTGCTCTTGTCCATCGCGGGCAGGCCACAGACGTTCGTAGCAGCGCTCACCGGACGCACAGCCAGGTACGGGTCGAACGCTGGAGTGGCTGTTGTGGCTTTCCTCGGTATCCTTGTCCTGGCCAACTTCCTCGCTGATCGCCATCACCGGCGTCTGGACCTGACCGAAACCGGGGAATACACGCTCTCCCCTCAGACGATTCAGATCCTGTCCGGCCTGGATGAGCCGGTGAAGGTTACGGCCTTCTTTGCCGAGGGCGACTACTGGGAACAGGACCTGAAGGACTTGCTCACCGAGTACTCCTACCGCACCGACAAGATCAGCTACGAGTTCGTGGACCCTGACCTAGATCCTTTTGTGGCTCAGCAATACGAGATCGCATCCTATGGCACAATCGTTTTCGAGAGCAGTGGAAGGCGCCAGGACATCTTCACTGTGGATGAGCAGGAGATCACGGGGGCCATCCTGAAGGTCTCCCGCGAGTCGCAGAAGGTGGTCTACTTCCTCATGGGACACGGAGAGCGCGACGCCAGCGGCTATGATGAGACAGGCTACAGCGGGGTGAGGGATTATCTGGAGAAAGACAACTACATCGTCAATACGCTCCACCTGGCGATCAGCAGCACCGTGCCCTCTGATGCCTCGGTGCTGATCGTCGCGGCGCCGCAGTCGCCCTTGCTGGAGCAGGAGAGCGCCGCCATTCAGGCGTACCTTCAGGACGGCGGCAAGGCGCTGGTGATGCAGGAGCCGGGCGATGACCCGGTCTTGAGCGACATTCTGGCCGAGTGGGGGCTGGGATACGGAAACGACGTGATCGTCGATCCAGAACGTGCTCTCTTCGGGATGGACCCGTTGTCGCCTGTTGTGGACAGCTTCAGCTACAGCGAGATCACCAGACATCTGCCCGCTGTCGTGATCGGGACAGCTCGGTCGGTGACTCGCACGATTGAACAGCCTGAAGACGTGTCCATCCTAGCCCTGGTGGAATCCAGCGACGCAAGCTGGGGTGAGACGGACTTCGAGGCGTTGACGAGACAAGAGGCCCGCTACGATGAGGGTGATGACCTGCCGGGTCCCCTGGCCATGGCCATGAGCGTGGAGTCCTACGCCGAAGATGAAGACGCAGTGGGCACCCGCCTTGTCGTCTGTGGGGATTCCGATTTCGCAGCCAACGCCAACCTGTCGCTGGGCGGCAATATCGATCTCTTCCTCAACAGTGTGAACTGGCTGGCCGAAGAGGAGGAACTGATCTCTATCCGGCCCGAGCAAGACGTGTCCCGCGAGCTCATCTTGTCAGCCGGGCAGGCTCGTTTCCTTCAGTATTCCAGCGTCATCTTCTTGCCGGCCGCCGTTCTATTGGTCGGAGCAGTAGTCTGGTGGAGGCGGAGGTAGCGGCGATGAGATTGCACCAGCGCACCACGATCATAGTAGTCGTCGTCTTCGCTGTCCTCGCGGCGTTCGTCTACATGGTGGAGATGAGGACAGATCAAGAAGCCCCGAGTGAGGAAGGGGACAGCAGCTCCGTATTCTCCTTTTCGACGGGTGAGGTTACACTCCTGAAGGTGACAGACTTGGCGACCGAGGAATCGGTGACGGTCAGTAGGGGGGTCGGAGGAGCTTGGCGCATCACGGAGCCCTTCGAGGCTGAGGGCGACGATACACGTGTGGAAGGTGTGCTGGACAGGCTCGCCGGGTTGTTGTCCACGCGGATCATAGAGGGTGAGGACGTGGACCTGGGGGCCTTTGGCCTTGCCGAGCCCGCCCTGCGGGTGGAAGTCGCCCTGGAGGAGGGTGAGGACCAGGTGCTCTTGGTAGGCAGTGAGAACCCGGCTGGATACTCCCGCTACGCACAGCGCGAGGGTGAGGAGCGAGTGTACCTTGTCTCTTCGTCCACTTTTGGCGACCTGGAGCAGGTAGTAAGCGATCCGCCAGAGAAACCCACTCCGGTACCCACCGAACTACCACTGCCCACGGTCATCACACAGACCCAGACTCCGCCGGTGAGCAGTACAGCGACCGTCACCCCCACGGTGTCCCAGAGGGACTGACTAGACTCTCGGCTGGGGCCATGGTCTGCCATAGCGGTGGCTAGCGACCAACGGAACAGGCGGGGCGCGGTGGCGATCTTCTGTCAGTGGCCCGGCCCGATCGGTCTGGGCTGAGCACTCCTCGTTGCCACCTCGAGGCGCAGGATCTGCGGGGCATTGGCAGATGTCGACCGAGCGGTCACTCCATCACCAGTGAAGCATGCAGTGAGTCTGTGGGCTTGGGGCCCACGAACAGGCGTCGATGTGGTGGGCCTGTCATTCCCGATCCCTTCTACGTCCCCCCTCGAGCGACGCTTGGACAGACTCCACATCGCGTGCGTCCACTCATGTGATCCTCTCTGGCAGCGCTGAGAACGTTGGTTCCCATACGTGTCCGCCATCCGACTTGACACTGCTGGCACCCTATGCTTTAATGATCTTGCAGACTGGTCTGTCGACGCGTCATCCTTCCGCTACGAGGGGGTGTCGTGGCATCGAGCCAACTTCGTGGTGATCACAGCAAGAGAGTGTTGCTGTTGGAGGCCAGCCACCATCGTGCCGCAGAGGTGGAGGGGGCATTCGCCCGAGCCTGCCCAACCTGGGAGGTCAGGGTTGTGGCGAGGCGGGGGGGGGCAATACGGGAGCTTGAGGGCCAGACGTACGACGCAGTCATCCTCGATCTTGATCCCCTGGGGTCCGACGACCTGGACTTCGTCCGTCGGATCGCGAAAACGGGTGGTGGAATCCCCATCGTCGTGCTAGCCAGGCCGTACGGCGAGCAGGTACGCGACGGGGCCGGGATGTGGAGCACAGTGGTTTGCCTCTTCGGGTCCGGCGATGACCTGGAGTCTCTTCCCAAGAAGTTGGCTGACGTGTTGGAGCGTCAAGGGCTGAGATTGGAGGAGTTGCGACTCCAGGAGGAGATCCTCAACGGAGAGCGGGAGCTTAGCACACTAGATGCCTTTGCTGAGGCGACGGGCGGAGTTGCAGAGGCTGACCAGGTCTTGAGGTGTGCAGTGAAGGCTGCCAGTAGTGCCATCCCGCAGGTAGACGCGGCTATCGGCCAGGTGATGGACGAGGAGAATGGGTGGCTGGTTATTAGAGCGCCCGCCGATGCAAACACCGGTTTCCAGACCATCTCAGGCCAGCCTCAACACCAAGGCGTCCGTTGGTCGCCTCCTGTGACAGCCTCTGAAGGGGAGGCAAGCCAGGATGGCTCTCGCGCCGAGCTGGGTCCGGGTATCAAATCCTCTCTCACCGCCCCTATGCTCATACAAGGTGAGGTAGCTGGCGGGCTGAGTGTAGGGAGCGCGCAGGCTGACGCCTTTGACGAGAGACATCAGACGGTACTGACGGCGCTGTCGAGGCAAGCTGCCATGGCTATCCAGAACGCTGGTCTGCGTCGTCAGATCGAGGAAGCCAAGCGGGAATGCCGGCTGTTGGTGGAGAGTGCAAGCGATGCAGTCTGCGTGGTGGATCTGGAGAGCTGGCGATTCCTGGAGGCCAATGCCCAGGCGGGGGAACTGACCGGCCACGGACTGGACGGGCTTCAGGGCGTGACGGCTGACGGCGTCCGCTGTGTGCACGGAGGCTCTCCGGACACGGTGACACTGAGGGATCTGCTGGCATCTGGCGAAAGCGGCTTCGAGGACCTGAGCTTGCTGAGGAGGGATGGACGTTTTGTGCCCGTATCCGTTCGTGTCAATCGCTTGACGAGTGGACACACGAGGTTCGCTCAGGTGGTGCTTCGGGACCTGAGCGCCAGAAAAGAGATGGAACAGCGACTTATCCACACGGAGAAGCTAGCTGCGCTCGGACGTCTTGCTGCTTCGCTGGCCCACGAGATAAACAACCCCCTACAAGCCCTTCGCAGCAGCATCAGCCTCCTCTCCAAGGATATCCTTGACGAAGAGAAGAGGATGCGGTATGTCGGCATCGCGGAGCAGGAAGTGGAGCGTCTCATCCAGCTTGTGCAACGCATGCTGGATTTCTACCGGCCCACCAGCGAAGAGCGCGATCTGGTCAACGTCAACGACCTGCTGGAGGACACGCTCGCTCTAGCCAGCAAGCAACTGGAGCATTGCGGGATCTCAGTCGTGACAGAGCTCGCGGAAGCAATGCCTCCAGTTGCGGCAGTGGTCAGCTATCTGAGGCAGGTCTTCATCAACCTCGTCCTGCACCACGTGGAAGCGATGCCTGATGGTGGACAGCTGACGGTGAGCACTGGCCTGGATGAGACCAGCGACCAAGTTGTGATCACCTTCAGCGACACAGGTGAAGGCATGCCGGCGGAGGGATTGCCTTACGTCTTCGAGCCGTTCTACTCGGCAAGGGAGAAGTCAGCCGGGCTGGGTTTGGCGGTCAGCCACAGCATTGTGGAGAAACATGGAGGCGTCCTGGAGGTCAGCAGCGAGCAGGGAGCAGGGACGCGCTTCTGCGTGCGACTGCCAGTGGGAGGTGTACCCAGTGGCTGAGGAAACCAGGATACTGGTTGTAGACGATGAATCGTCCGTTCGCTTCCTTCTGTCAGAGGAGTTGGCCCAGCAAGGGTATGAAGTGTCTACGGCAGCCAGTGGTGAAGAGGCGCTGGCTATGCTTGAACAGGCCACCTTCGATCTCATGCTATTGGATTTGAAGATGCCGGGCATGGATGGCATCGAAGTGATGCGGGCTGCGCGCGACCTGGCTCCACAGATGGTTGTGGTCATGCTCACGGCCCACGCAACCCTCGATTCGGCAGTGGAAGCCTTGCGCTACGGAGGGCACGACTATCTCATGAAGCCGTCTTCCCCTGATGAGATTCTAGCCAGCGTGGAGAAGGGATTGGCCAAGCGTCAGCAATGGCGGCGGCAGGAGGATCTGATTAGGCAGATGGGGGACCTAGCGCGGCAACTGACAGAGGGGGAGTCCAGACTCACGGAGACTGAGGGCCGAGGTGACGAGCAACTTCGCTATCTGCGCGTTGGCGATCTCCTGCTGGACAGAGCAAGGCTGAGCGTGATCTCTGCGGGTGAGTCCATCCCCTTGACGCCCAGCGAATACAGGCTTCTCCTTTGCTTGATGGAGAACGCTGGTAGTACGGTGAGCTTCGGTAAACTGGCCGAGGCGGTCCACGGTGTCGCCTGTGAGGAGCGAACAGCAAGGAACGCTATCAGTACCCATCTGTGGCGGCTCAGGCGGAAGCTGGACGCCGGAACCCGCGGCCCGCTCCGGATAGCCACCGTCCGGGGTGAGGGGTACGTGTTGCTCACATCCTAGGCGGGCTGATTCGTGTTGCGACTGGCGGGACATTTGATGGCCTGTTGCCTTCCGATGTCCCGCTTTTTTGTGTGCGCTGGCGGGCGATGATAACGAAATCGGGACATTCTCGTGACGGTACTGGAATATTCGGACACCCCATTCTAGGGTATACTGTCTTTGGGTAGACTGGTTGGCAACCTACGACGCGGGCAGGCCCCATGCAAGGACACTACTTCGACCTCGTTGCCACGGAAATGTCTAACCGGCCCATAATGCTCATGGAGGCGGAGCGACATCGGCTGGCTCGCGAACTCCATGATGACCTCCTGCAAACCCTCACCGCCCTACGCCTGAGTATCGACTTGTGCGGGCGACTGTCCTCGAAGAACGACTCCACGGCTCTGGAAGATGAGCTGCTTCGGCTCAAGAACTGCTGGGAAAAGAGCCTGAGCACCATGAGGGAGCTGGTGGGGCAAACCAATCCAAGTTCACGGGAGCACGCCGGCCTACGCGAGGCCATGCACCGCTTCGGCTGTGAGTGTGAGGGACAATACGACATCGCGGTGAGCTTTGATCTCGGCGGCTTTCCTGAGCACAGGTTGAGCAGTGAACAGAGCACGGCCCTCTTCCGCATCGTTCAAGAGGCGCTGCGGAACACCTGTCACCACGCTTGCGCCTCCCACGTCCTGATCCGAGCGGAGAATAGCGGAGACTCCCTTCACGTGCATATCGAGGACGATGGCATTGGCTTCGATATGCGCAGCGTGATAGCTGACTATCCTTACCGGGGGCTGGGGTTGGCAGGCATGCGGGAACGAGCCCAGGGCGCGGGCGGCCGACTGGGAATTGAATCGGAACCTGGACGAGGGACGGCCGTGGCCCTGACCCTACCTCTGTCGGACATCCGAGGTTTGTGAACGTGGCCATCGCAGGAGTCATGGCTGTCTACGGAGAAGACGTCGTGCTTGCGAGTCGCGCAGGCCAAGCAGAACGACCTGGGGGGCAAAGGCATCCATGGCGGACACGCGAGTCCTAGTCGTTGGGAGTGACGTCGGGAGTGTCCAGGCTCTGGTGCAGGAGTTGGAGCGGGGCGGATTGCTGGCGCAAGGAGTGACTTACGCCGCTGGGGCGCTGGAAGCCTACCAAGCTGAGACCTTCGAACTGGTACTAGTCCACATGGTGGCGCACGGAGCAGAGGGTATGAAGGCGCTTGAGAGCGTCATGAGCTACGACCCGGAGGCATTGGTGGTGGTCATGGCCATGGATGCCACGGTGGACCTGGCGGTCGAGGCTCTCAAGGCTGGGGCGAGGGAGTTCATCAAGGAACCCCTGGATGCCGGGGAACTAGCGGCAAAACTGCGCGAGGTTGTGACGCAACGTGGTCAGAAAGCAGTCCACGGCAATCTGCGGGACCTGGCTCTCACGAGCATCGTTTCGGTCAACTGCAGCGAGCACAACCAGGCCGAGTTGGTGATCCGGCGTCAGGGTCGGGTGGGAACCATCTACTTCGAAAGCGGCGGCATAGTCCACGCGAGCCTGGATGAGCAAGAAGGGGAGCAGGTGATCTATGAACTGCTCTCCTGGGAGGACGGAAGCTTCTCTCTGAAACAAGGCGTTCCAACCCCCAAGCGAACGGTTGAGGCGGGATGGACGGGTCTCTTGCTGGAAGGGATGCGCCGCATCGATGACGGCGTGGCAGACTGGGAGCTGGATGAGGGTTACGAACTGTCCAGCGAGGAGCCTGGCATGCACAGAATGGCCAGTGCTCTGAAGGCCGTCGATGGTGTAGAAAGTGTGGTCGTGTGCGCTCGGGGGGGGGGCGTTCTGGGCGAGGCGTCGTGCCCTGACTCTGCGAGGAGAGCCGCGGTGACGGCGCTGTTGGGACAGAGGTCCCTCAGTCTGGCGTTCGTGATCAACGCGGGGCATCCGAGGTGGGTCTATCTTGGAGGTGCAGGAGGGCGGGTCGTCGTCGTTCCTCAGGGGGAGGAATACGTCGGCGCGTGGATCTCTCAGAGAGCCTCGCCGGAATCCGTCGCGGCCGAGATCAGGACGGTGCTACCGAGGTACCGTCAGATGAAAGGGGGGAGCCCATGATTCTGCCTAAGGGGCGTGCGGAGTACGAGAATCTGAACACGTCCTTTGTAGACTTCAGTGGGTTGACACAGGACCTGAAGGCCAATGGCTTCACAGGGTATGTCGAAACCAGTTTCTGGGAGTATCAGGGTGTTCTTTTCGTTGACAATGGTACCATTGTCAACGGTGTCGAGGAGACAGGAGGCAAGAAGAGTACCGGTCAGCAAGCAGTTAGTGGCATCATGCGCCAGGCGGAAGAGAAGAACGGCAGCGTGAGCGTCTACTCGCTCACGGCAGAGATGGTGACTATGCTGGCAAGCATGCTGAAGAGCGAGGTGGTGCATAAGGACCTGAACACCGACTTCAGCGACCTCGGGCAACTCCTGACCAAGCTTCAGAGCGAGGGGCGCACGGGCTATGTGGAGATTGTCCTGAAGGGCGGCAGGGGGACCGCATTGATCTTGATGCGGTCTGGAGAGGTCGTGGAAAGCATGCTCTCATCGGGCAGTGAGGTGCTCTCTGGAACCCAAGCCTTGCCCCACATCATGGAGACCGCTTCCTCGGTGGGTGCGGTCTTCAACGTGTACAGGACAGCGATCGAGGAAGCTTTCGAGAATACAGGGGAGATTCTGGTCGGTCTGGAATTACCCCAGTTGCTAGGGGTGTGGCAGGACGTCGTCGCCACGGTCGAGCGCATCGCCGATGGCCGAG
>CAZOBP010000023.1:0-25948 GCA_964577995.1 uncultured Anaerolineales bacterium | reverse complement strand
GTGCGCTTGACATCGCAAGTGAGATTTGATAATATAAGATGAGTAGTCTGTTGTCGCCAACATAGCAGAGTGCGCCTCAGTGCGGTACTCTGCTGATTCATACTATGGAGCACCGTGTGACCCATCGCGCAGACCTGAAAGGAGTTGCACATGGAGACCATCAACCAAGACGCTTTGGACCGTGTGAAGGACAAAGACTTCTTGGACATCAACGAGGCCACAGCCATCTTCGAGTGCTCGCGATCAACCATCCACCGACTATGTCAGAAGGGGCTCGTGTATGCCTACAAGGAACCCATGGGGCCGGGCACCAAGATGAAGTGGGCCATCTCCAAGCGAGGTTTGCTCGACTACTACAACGCCCGTAAGGAAGGCGCAAAGCGGCGTGGACTTCAGATGCGGGTGTGGCCACGGGACATCCCCAAGGAATGGCTCACCATGCGCGAAGCTGTAGATGCCACCGGCTGGGGAAAGGACGCCATCGGACGCTGGTGCCGGGAGGGGTTGGTCAAGGCCGAGCGGCGCTCCAACTGTTGGTTCCTGGAGCCCACACAACTCGTCACGTTCACCAAGCGGGCACCGAACGGCTGGGCAACCACCGCTGAGGCTCGCAGTATCACCGGCCTGACCCGTGCGCGCCTGTCGAAGTTGGCTCTCGAAGGCAAGCTCGTGGCGCGCAAAGCAGCAGGCCGCTGGCACTTCAAGAGGGACTCTCTTGCAGAGCACATGAGGCGGCGCGAGAAGTACATGCCCAAGGACTACCGTCGCCAGGATGTTACCCCCATGTAGCGGCGTCGGCCGAGCCCCAGCCAGCCTGGAGCGAGACGAGAGAAACACATTCCCTCCCAACTCCAAGACACCTCTGCCCGGGCCGCCTTCACCGAACGTTGAGCCTGATCCCGCCCGTAGACTCCTCTTCACACCCGGCAGCTCCCCTGAAAGGTACGCACCCCGGGGTCTTCGTGGTCCTGCACGAAAGTCCTTTCTCCTGTCTATCAAGGGTCCAAGCTCCATCCTCGAGACGTGAGCTGTGGAAGGCCTCGAAATCGCCACGGTGGACCACGGATAGCGAACACGTCCCCTAGCGCAGGCGCATGATCAACGCTGGATGTATGTTTGCTGGTTTTCCCCAAGACCCTCGGTCTTCCCATCTTGACACACGCAGCGGAGTATGCTATACTGGGTGAAACACCGTGTGGCGCCACAGCTCAGAACGCGAAAGGCGAGGAGGTTCAAGGGCGATGTTCGAGAAGAAGCTTCTGAGAGGATTGCTGCTGGCAATGGGGCTGGCCCTGTTGGTGGCGCTACTGCTGCCGATGCTGGCCCTGGCCGACAAGGACGACCCACCTGGTGGACCCGACGCCAGCGCCGTCGGGCACAGGACGATCAAGGGAAATCCGCTCACCATCCACGTAGCAAAGGATACCAGCATCCAAGTGTTGTACCAGGGCCAGACAGCGGGACAAGTGTTCCCATCAGCCGAACTCGTGGCGGACAGTGGGGCCTTTGCTTGGCCGGTCGTGCCCGGGGTGCCTTCAATGGTATATGGTCCCGACTTCTCCTTGTCAAATCATCCAGGCACAAGGGCCAGGACCTTCAACACATGGTGGAATCCGCTTCAGACTGGACCGACCGGTTCGGGCACGTCGGCCGATCCCTGGAAGGTGGAGACCATAGTGGATGGACCAGCGAGCATTACCTTGGGCCAGAGCGTGTGGTACGTCAACGGCAGCGACTGCTTCGAGGTATATTACTCAGTGATTAACGGCATGCAGTCTGACCTGCCCATAACGCTCTTCCACGCGGCTGATCTTCACGTCGATGGTAGCGACACGGGCTACGGCTACCACGATCCCACCAAGAAGGCGGTGGGTAGCTGGAATCCGCAGATGGACTTCTTGGAGTACATGGTACCGATCACCCGGTACAGCTTACCCACGGCCGACCACTATCAGGAGGCCGACTACCAGGAGATTTGGAACAGGATCGGAACCGCCCCAATGAGCCCCGGGTCAGGCTTCAACGACACCATACGCACCGACCTGCATGACAGCGGGTGCGGAGTGCAGTGGAATATCCTCGTCCCGGCGTCTGACTTCAGAGAAGTGGGCGTGGACTGGTGCTTCCTCCAAGAGGAAGAACCACCGCCCGAATTCGTGCCCGAGCCTGGGAGTGTTCTGCTCCTCGCCAGCGGATTGATGGGTCTGGCCGGATACGCCGGCCTTCGGGCGCGGAAGAGATAAACTGGCAGGTGCATAGAACCCTGATACACTTGCAGGCCCACGGCACGTCGTGGGCCTGCGTTTTCTCAGTTCCAGACTGTACTCTACGATGACGGGGACTGCCTCACCCAGTCTGTCGCACCGCCTCCAGGACGTTGGTCAGGCTCTCTATCTTGGCCAGCACGCGGCTCAATTGGGCCATGCCCGTGATCTCCAAGGTAGCGACAATGGTAGCCGTCTGGTCCTTCTTTCTGCTGGCGATCGTCGCCGCTATCATGTTCACATCTTCGGCGTCGATGACAGCCGCCACATCCTTGAGCAGCCCCCTACGATCATAGGCCGTGATCCTGATCACCACGGGATAGGCGGCATCCTGCTCCTCGCCCCAGTCCACCTCTATCAGGCGCTCCCTGTCGCCATCCCTCAGAACTCGTAGCACGTTGCCGCAGTCCAGACGATGGATGGTCACGCCGCGCCCTCGCGTGACGTAGCCGATGATCTTGTCACCCGGTAGCGGGTTGCAGCAGCCACCTATTTGGGTCAGAAGATCCCCAACCCCGGTCACCGTAACCCCTCTCGCTTCGCTGGTGGACACCACCGGCGGAGCTTTCTCCTGGAGATCCTCTTCCTTGCCCCCTTCAGTCTGGAGCATCTTGGTCGAGATCTGATGGACGTTGACGTCCCCATAGCCGACGGCGGCCAGCAGGTCATCAACCTTCCCAAAGCGGAACAGCTTGGCGAGGTCGTCGTACTTCTCGCGTTCGATCCCCAGCCGCTTCAGCTCCCTCTCCAGAAGCGCCCGTCCCCGCTGTATGTTCTCCTCTCGCTCCTGCCGCCGGAAGAACTGCCGGATCTTCTGTCTCGCCCGACTGGTGTGCACGTAGCCCAGATGAGGGTTCAGCCAGTCGCGACTGGGACCGCCTCTCTTGGCCGTGAGGATCATGACCTGATCGCCGTCTTTCAGTTGGTGGTTCAGTGGCACTATTCTGCCGTTCACCTTGGCGCCCTGGCACAACTGGCCAATCTCTGTGTGAACGTGATAGGCGAAATCGATGGGGGTCGCTCCCCTGGGGAGCTCGATGACATCCCCCTTGGGGGTGAAGACGTAGACCTCCTCCGGGAAGAGATCTGTCTTCAGTGAATCGACGAATTCCTGGGCATCGACGAACTCCCGGCGCCAGTCCATCAGTTGGCGCAGCCAGGCCATCTTGGACTCGAGAACTGCGTCTCGCTCCACCTGTTCCTTATAGCGCCAGTGGGCCGCGACGCCGTACTCCGCCATCCAGTGCATGTCCCAGGTGCGGATCTGCACCTCCAATGCGCGTCCTTGAGGGCCGACCACCGCTGTGTGCAGGGACTGATACATGTTGTCCTTGGGCATGGCGATGTAGTCGTCGAACTCCCCAGCGATGGGACGCCACAAGGAATGCACCATGCCCAGGGCAGCATAGCAGTCTTGAACGTCACCTACGATGATCCGCGCTCCATACACATCGTAGATGCGATCGAAGTCCCTGCCCCTCTTCTTCATCTTCTGATGGATGCTGTAGATGTGCTTTCGGCGGCCTGTGACCTCTGACTCGATCCCGCCCTCCAATAGACTGCTCCTCAGGGTCTGCACGACCTCCTCCACATGTCGTTCGCGGTCCGTCTGGCGTTCCTTCAGGAGGTCGACTACCTCGCGGTACCGGTCCGGCTCCAGGTACGCCAGAGCCAGGTCCTCCAGCTCCTCCTTGATCTGCCACATGCCCAGCCTGTGTGCCAGGGGCGCAAAGATTTCCAGGGTCTCCCTGGCGATTACCGTACCTCTGTCCTGAGGCAGCGCCCCCAGGGTGCGCATGTTGTGCAATCGATCAGCCAACCTGATCAGGATAACGCGGATGTCATCCACCATAGCCAGGAAGATCTTACGCAGGCTCTCGGCCTCCTCCTCTTCCAAGCTCGTCCAGGTGATCCTCCTCAACTTGGTCACGCCGTCTACCAGCGTGGCAATCTCCTCCCCGAAGATCTCCCCAATCTGCTCCACGCTGACGGCAGTGTCTTCAGGCACATCGTGCAACAGCCCAGCGGCCACGGTAGCCGCGTCCATCCGAAGGTCTACCAGCGTGGCTGCGGTGGCCAGGGAGTGCTGAATGAAGGGCTCACCCGACATCCGCGACTGACCGTCGTGTGCGTCGGAAGCAACTTGGTATGCACGCTTGATGAGAGGGATATCCTGGGCTGCAATCGAGCCCTCCCCCCGTCCCAGCAAGTCCTCCAGAGTCGTTGGCAGTTTGTCCATGGGAGAGTGTCTTCTCTCTGTAACCTTCCTCACTTTTAGTATACAGCAGCCAGGGTCGAAATTCAAGAGTATCATGGTCGTAGAGTGAGGTGTTGGCGCTGCCCGCGGCGCTGAGGGGCACGTCCTGCTGCGGCTCGGTAAGGCTGTCTGACAACTCGTCATACGCGGGTGTGCAATAAGGGCACTCACAGTGCATCGGGCTGGAGCGCCGCTGCCAAGGGCGGAGGGAAGCTAACGCAGGACTTCAGTCCCCCGTGGGAGCTGTCCCGAGTGGGTTTTTCAACATCCTCCCTACGGCTCTTGCGCTTGCGGCGGGGACTGCTATAATTGGCCGTATCCTGTGCCGGCTGACCTTGTCGCCCAACTCGAAAGAAGCGAGGCCAGGACCGCTACCCACCGATCATGGCTGAGAAAGACCCGCGAATGGACAGTGAGAACTCGCCCGCCGACCCGCGGCTGTTGGGTCCCCCCTGGCTGACCGTAGAGTCAGCGCTCTACATCAGCCTGGTGCTGGGGGCAGCGGTGCTGCGGTTCCACGCACTGGGAAGCCAACCGCTCCAGGAGCAAGAAGCTGAGCTGGCACTGGACGCCTGGCGCTTCTACACAGGTGGCGCAGCCAGCATCAGAGGTCACAGCCCACTGCTGTTCCACGGCACCACATTGCTGTACGCGCTCTTCGGCGCCAGCGACTACGTCGTGCGAGTGATTCCCGCCCTCGCCGGCACGGCCATGGTAGGACTGCCCTACCTGCTACGCCCCTATCTGGGCAGACATGCCGCCCTGATTTGCGCGGCCATCCTGGCCTTGTCTCCATCCTTCGTCTTCTTCTCCCGCCAGCTCGACGGCGGCATCCTCGCCTCCGCCGCGGGCCTGGCACTTCTGGCCGGTGTGTTGGGCTACCTCCGACAGCGGAGGGAGTCCCAGCTCTACCAGGTGGCGGCAGCCCTTGGCCTCCTGCTCCTCGCCGACGGAGCCGCATATGCGACCCTGTTGGCTTTGGGAGCTTTCTTCGCGATTTCGATGCTCTACTCTCGCTGGAAGGGAGGAGCAGGGCCGTGGTCGCTGGTGGCCTGGCTTGAAGAAGAACGACCTCGCGGCACACCCTGGCGTGCCATGGGGGTCTTCGCAGGTCTCGTCCTGCTCCTGTCGACAGGGCTTCTGGTCAATCCGCACGGTGTACAGGCCACCCTCGATCTCGTCTCATCCTGGGCGGGCCAGTTTTCACCAACAACCGCAGGCCAACCCTGGCACTACTACGTCTCTCTGCTCGTGGCCTACGAACTCCCTGTGCTACTGTTCGGGTTAGTGGGCGCCTACTCTCTCGCCAGACGCGATCTCCTCTCCATGCTGCTGGCCCTATGGTTCGGCACCAGCCTCGTCCTCTACAGCCTGATGGGAACCAAACCCCCGTCCGGTGTGTTGCAGATCCTCCTACCCCTGACCCTGCTTGCCGCCAGAAGCATATCAGACTTGCTGGATCGGATCAGAAAGGGCGAGCAGTGGCTCTGGGCCAGGCTGTCGCTGGCGGTGTGCTTACCCGCGATCTTCCATTTGCTCCTCCAGCTAGCAGCTTTCGGCGATCCTGTCGACCCGGGCGACCCCAGGCATCTCGTCCTGGCCCTGCTGTCGATTCTCTTCCTCGTCTGCATTGTCCTCGTCGTGGGGGTCCTTTCCATGGATTGGAGGAATGCCCTCCGCAATGGAGGCGTGGTGGTCCTGGTCACTCTGGCTAGCCTGATGGTGCACACCACGTGGCGGCTCAACTACCCTCGCCCCGCGAACCCCTTCGAGATCTTGCTCCAGAATTCCACCTCTCCTGACGTCCGCAACCTGGCCAAGGCCATCGAAGAGTTCTCCAACCAGCAGCAAAGACTGCGATACAGCGTCGAGATCACAGTCTTCGAGGATGAGAGTCCCGTACTCGCCTGGTACCTCAGGGACTTCCCCAACCTGGCCTTCGTCTCGGGGTCCATTTCGCCTGCCACACCCGTAGTCATTACACCTCTGGCAGATCCGCCCTACCTCTCTGGCTACAGGGGAGCACGCTTCCGGATCCAGAGCTCGTGGGCAGGCCAGGACCAACCCGGTCATGAGCTCGTAGACTGGTTCCTCTTCCGAGAGTCCATCCAAGCGCCCGTGCACCGTGACGTCGTGATGTGGGTGGCACCAGAAGCGGAAGAATAGCGAGGTAATGGTGTTATGGAAAAGCGGTTCTCCATTCTGGACAAACCCTTACTCTCCAAGATAGCCCTCAACTGGGAATTGATCTGTTGGGTAGCCATCATCGTGGTGGCCGTGGGCACCCGCTTCTGGGACCTGGGCAGCAGGGCCCAGCACCACGATGAGAGCATGCACTCCTTCTACTCCTGGGAGCTCTACCGAGGTAGGGGCTTCGTCCACAACCCACTCTTGCACGGCCCCTTCCTTTACGATGCAACTGCCACCATCTACTTCTTCTTCGGGGTCAGCGACTACACCTCGCGCGTGGCCCCGGCCATCCTCGGGCTAGCCATCGTTTTCGCACCCTACTTCTTGCGTAAGTGGCTGGGAAGATATGGCGCCCTGGCAGCCGCTACCATGTTCGCCATCTCCCCCGGGTTCCTGTATTTCTCGCGCTTCATCCGCATGGACATCTTCGCCGCCTGCTTTGAGATCGTGGCGTTCATCGCCGTCATCAAGTACTTGCATCAGCGAAGGGAGCTCTACCTGTACGTCCTGGCCGCCGCTCTGTCCTTGCTCTTCTGCACGAAGGAGATCTCCTTCATCACCACATTCATCTTCGGCACTTTCCTGGTCATTCTGTTGGCCTGGGAATGGTTGCCCAAGAGGAAGTTCCCCCCCGATCTCGCATCCTTTGACCTGGTGATTGTGATCGGCACCCTCTGCGCTCCCCTGTACTTCACAGCCCTAATCATCAAGGTCCTTGGCCTCTGGGACCCCCTGGACTACACGAACTACGGCCAACACGATCTCCTCGTCTTGCTGCTGGTGACGGCGATCTTCGCGGCCTTGGGGCTAGCATGGAACAGGCGCCGGTGGGTGACTGCCGCTGGCATCTTCTGGGCCATCTACATCCTGCTACACACCACACTGCTCACCAACATGGGAGGGCTCTTGAGCGGACCCATCGGTGCCCTGGGCTACTGGTTGGTGCAGCAGGAGGTGCAGCGAGGGGGGCAACCGTGGTTCTACTACATGATCCTCGTTCCCCTCTACGAGTTCCTGCCCCTGCTCCTGGCCTTGATGGGCATGGGATACTTCGCGAGAAGGATGGCGCGAGAAGTCCGGACGCTGCAGCACAAGGATGATATCCTGTCTCGCAACGTCTTCTGGATCTTTCTGGCGTACTGGTCCCTCTCGACTTTCCTCATCTATAGCTGGGCTGGCGAGAAGATGCCCTGGTTGATCGTCCATCTCGCGTTGCCCCTGGTACTGCTGGCTGCCCTGTTGATCGACCAAATCGTGAAGGCCACAGATTGGCAAGAACTGCTCGAGCGCAGGGCGCTCTACCTCCTTGTGCTCCTGCCCACAGCCAGCCTGGTCTTTCTCGGTTTCCTCTCCTCGTCCCTCGGTGTCGCTCGCATCCTCTCTCGCGGTCTGGCCCCAGCCGGGTTCAACCTGGGAGAGCTCAACACGCTGACGCGCTGGCTCTTGGCACTGGTGCTGTCTGGCGTCCTTTTCTACCTCATCTTTCTCATTTGGAGGCGGCTCAGTGGCGGTTCCATGGCACGGGCGGTGTTCTTCACCATGGTTGTGATCCTGACCCTGTTCACCGTTCGGTACGCCTGGATAGCCACCTACATCCACAGCGACATCGCCAAGGACATGCTGATCTACACCCAGACCACCCCCGACGTAACCATGCTCATGGACGAGGTGGAGCAGCTATCCGAGAGGCTAGTGGGCGGCAAGGACATGAGGATAGCCTTCGACGAGTTCACGCAGTGGCCGCTGTGGTGGTACCTCCGCGACTACCCCAACAAGGTCTTCTTCGGCAAGGAGCCCGTGGGACCTATCGACGCCCCGGTGGTCTTCGTGGGTATCGAGAACGAGGGAGCGGCCAGGCCCTATCTGACGGACTACATCAGACGGCAGTACAGGCTTCGCTGGTGGTTCCCCGAGGACTATCGCAGCCTCATCGACTGCAACCTGGTCGAGTCGCTGGGCCGTCCGGAAACCCGCCAGGCCGCCATCAACTTCCTGCTGCGCCGCGACCCAACCACCTACGAAGGCGTGAGGTGTAGCTTCGTCGGGCTGGAATACTTGCGCAACCCGGAGACACGCCAGACTGCCATCGATTTCCTGGTCTACCGGGACCTGGAGAACCCCCTTGGTTCCTCCGATTTCGCCTTCTACATCCGCAGAGACATGGCTGCCGAGATCTGGCAGTCCAGCGCCATACCCATCGCCTACGAAGTCGAAGCGACCACCGAATACACCGACGCCTACAGAGAGCTGCCCAGCGTCTTGACCTGGGGCGAGCCCGGAAACCTCGAAGGCCAGTTCAACTTCCCCAAGGGCCTGGCTATCGACTCCGAGGGCCACGTATACGTCGCGGACAGCCAGAACCATCGTATCCAGAAGTTCGATGCCGATGGCACCTTCCTCACCGCCTGGGGCTCCCCAGGACAGGAACCCGGGCAGTTTAGCGAACCATGGGGCATCGCGGTAGGGCCAGGGGACATCGTCTACGTCGCTGATACGTGGAACCACCGCATCCAGGCCTTCAACTCTGAGGGCGAGCTGATCACCTACTGGGGCGTGTTCCAGGATGCTGGTGGAGAACTCCTGGAACCCCAGGGCATGTTCTACGGACCGCGCGACATCACCATCGACCAGGACGGTGACCTCTACGTCACCGACACCGGAAACAAGCGCATCCAGAAGTTCGATGCAGACGGCAACCCCATCGGGCAATGGGGCGGCGCCGGCGCGTCGGCCGGTCAGTTTCTGGAGCCGGTGGGCATCGCTGCCGACCAGGAGGGCAACATCTACGTGGCTGATACCTGGAACCAGCGCATCCAGGTTTTCGACGAGGATTTCCAGTTCCTCCGCCAGTGGACCGTGCAGGCCTGGCTGAGCGAGTCCATCGTCAACAAGCCCTATCTGGCCGTGGATGCGGAGGGGCGCGTGTATGCCACCGATCCCGAGGGCTCTCGAGTCCTGGTCTTCGACGGCCAGGGAGAGCTTCTGGCCATCTTCGGCAAATACGGTCAGGACGCTGCTTCCTTCGACCTTCCTACGGGCATCGAGATCGACGAGCTAGGTTATGTGTACGTCGCCGATTCCAATGACCAACGCATAATGAAGTTTGCCCCCGTGGAGTGACGCCAAACACGGCCCGTTCGAGTGGCCGACGTGGCTCCGGAGATGAGTGCAGGGACTTCTCGACCGGAGACAGACGTCAACAAGAAGAGCAAAAAGAAACGGGCCGTCCTTCTGGAGGACGGCCCGTGCTGTGCATCCAGAGCAGCGACAGGGAATCAGTCGACTCTTCTTCGCCGGCGCAACCCGGCATAGCCCACCAGTCCGGCCAGCCCGCTGCCCAGCAGCAACAGCGTCCCCGGTTCCGGCACGAAGGGCTCTTCCTCCTCCGGTGGTTCCTCGCTGGGCCAGATAGCCAGGCCCTCGAAACCATAGAGCCGTCCCCCGCCCTCGTCCGTCACGGTAGCGACCACGGTGGCTGCGCCATTCGTGGTGTCTATGGTGAAGGTCTGGCTGGGGATGGTCTGATGTTCGGGTTTGTCGCTGGGATCGCTTATACCCCACAACACGCCGCTTGTGTCAAAGTCGATGCCACCATCCACCAAGGTCACCGTGCCCAGCGGGCCCACGGGTGTCGCCCATCCTGTTGAACGGTCGATGGTGACCAGGTTGTTCGTTTCGTCTCCGCCCAGGCCGTACAGGACTCCGCCCCTGAAAGCCAGGCCAGTGACGTCTTGGCCCTGAGCGCCAATGGCCGTGCCTGCACCGGTGTTCGGATTGACCCGGAAGAAGATGGATGGTGTGGGATCGATCTCGTCGGTGGACATCCAAAGCCGGCCGCTGCTGTCGAAGGCGAGCCCGGTGTCCGTGAAGATCGCCCCAAGGGCCCCCACCGCAGTGCAGGCGCCGTTCGAGAGGCTGCACCTTACGAGCTCTCTCGAGCCACCTCCACCACTGACGCCGTACAGCACGCCTGTGGAGGAGAAGCTGAGGGATTCGATGTCGGTATAACCGGTGGGACCGACCAGTGTGGCCACCCCGGTGTTGAGGTCTATCCTCCACAGCCGGTTCCTGTAGTCCGAATCGACGGAGTAACCGATCACCGCGGCACCCTGACTGATTCGTCCCTCCGCATTGCCTACATGCGGGGACCCGCCCGTGACCGAATCGCCATCAGGATCCTGGGCCGCCACGACCGACCATGCTCCCGAGGCAAGCAGCAAAGCGGCCGCTAGGGCCAGAATCAACGTCAGTCCTCTCGAAGCACCCCGTGTAGGCATCTCCCTCGAGCCTCCTTCCGACAAGATGATACAGGCAGAACAGCGGCGCTGCCCCCAATCCCGTCTGTTCTCAACTCGCAAGGGCCTACGGGCACGCCAAACCAGAGCCCTAGACTCGTTTAGTGTTCACATTTTAGCAGAATTCCACCCTGCTGTCAAGCGCTCCACCGGAGACGCCGATCTGGGTGCCGCAGACTCGTCCCATTCGGGCCAACGCCTCGTCCTATAGTGCCACCTACCGCAACACTCATGTGGCCCCATCTGGCACTGCTGCGACCTGCCGAGCGCTGGGCAGACCGAGCGACCCCTTGCTTGACAACTCTGAGTTGATTTGCTATAATGTCTGATAAGCTTGCGGGTTGGAGCCCAACTCACCAGCTGTTGCCCACGCATTGCACAGACTAGGAAAGGGTGTCGATGACGAACCGCGATCGGGCAGTACGCGCATGTGCACCAAGGGGGTGGCCGGCTCCGCCTGTTCCCTCTTCTCTCAACGGTTCGCTTCATCTGAGCGATACCGTTCGACAGACCACCTCTAATCCGCTGTTCACCCTGGAGCGCTCCTTGTTTCCGGCAGGGGCGCTCTTGTTTTTCTTCGGTCAAGCCTGACCCCTATCTCGAACAGACGGCATGCATCTTCGCGCAGCGATGCGCCGAAGGCAATCGAAGTAGAAGTAGAAGGAAGAAGGTAAGGAGGACACACATGGATCGCAGAACGAAGTCAACCATGCTGACCGGCGGTGCGCTGCTGCTCGTACTGCTCGTGGCCAGCAGCTTTGCACTGGTCTCAGCGGCGCCGGGGCCAGACCTCAGTATTAACAAAGATGCGCTGGGCCGGCCCGGTAGGACAGGAGTAGCCATCGCCGGCGAGGAGCTGATCTACGAGATCGACGTCTACAACACAGGCGATGCGGCGGCCAACGTGGTGGTCAGCGACACCTTGCCGTCGCAGGTGATCTACCTGGGGTCCAGTCCCGAGGTCTGCACCTGGGATGGCTTCAACCCCTTGACCTGCGACCTGGGCGACATGAACCCAGGTGAGTACCGGGAGTTCGAGGTCAAGGTGCTCGTGGATCCCACGGCAGTGATGCTCGAGTGGGACGGCACCATCACCATGGACAACTATGCGGTGGTGGGCAGCAACGAGGACGACGACGACCCCAGCGACAACACGGTCAACTACTCCATCTTCGTGGAGGATTCCGCCGACCTCACGGTGGTGAAGATGAGCAAGCCCGATACTCACGTGAGGGCCGGCGAGCTGTTCACCTACACCATCTTCGTGGAGAACCTCGGCCCGTCCGTCGCACGCTTCGTGGGCATGCGAGACAACATACTATCCTCCGGCGACTTCCAGCTGGTGGATCTCTACACCAACCGCGATGAGATGGATGTAACCGAGTGCCTGGTGGAGTCAACGGAGCCCGGCATTTCCAACACCATATGGTGCGGTCTCCGGGCCCTCGAGCCCAAGGGCTTCCTGCCGCTGGAACTACCGCCAGAGCTGTTCTTCGACACAGGGCAGTGGATCATCACAGTTGTCCTCCGAGCCAACGAGACGCAGGACGTGAACAACCTGGTCGAGGTCTTCCCGCTCTCCGGGGAAGAGTTCATGGGGGGTTACGTCTTCGGTACCCCGGACCCTGACTGGTCCAACAACATGGCCGAGGACTTCATCTACGTCACCGACGTGGCCGATTTGTGGATCAACAAGGGTTGGGGGGAAGCACCGCGAGACTGGTTCATCGGCGCGCCATTCGCATTCGAGGACTGCTACGTCTACGAAGGTATGAATCTGGTTGGCGTGCGGGCCGGGTGCCCGTTCACCTACGGGATTGCAGTGGGCAACGTGGGGCCTTCGCTGGCGGAGAACGTGGTAGTGGAGGACCTGCTGCCGGCCGACGTGACGGTACAGGGCGTGGGGCCTTCGCAAGGCTCCTGCACCACGGGCATACCAGGCGATCCCTTCGCCCCTCTCACCTGCAACCTGGGCTACATCCCAGCGGGCGAGGGAGCGGGGATAGATATCTTCGTGATGACAGATGCCGACCTGTGGGGAGAGGTGCTGGAGAACGACGCCTGGGTCTACAGCGACATCTTCGATCCCAACAACGGCAACAACCGAGCCCACGTGATGATGTGGGCTGATGCCTTCTCCTATCTGGATGTGCACAAAGGGGGCCCACCCGACATCAGGGCGGGCGAGGAGATACATTACTTCGTAGACGTCAATAACTACGGTCCGTCGACTGCCCACCAAGTCCACCTCGACGACGAGCTGCCCGGAGGAGTGAGCCTCCTGGGCGCCGAGGTCATGATCGGCGACGGCTCTTGCGTGCCCGGCACAGCACTGTGCTCGCTGGGGGACATGGAGCCTGGGGGCCACCGGCATGTGCGGGTGCGTGGGTTTGTCGAGCCCTGGCTGGACGCCGGAACACTGATCACCAACACGGTCCGTGTCTGGGCTGATTCGCCTTTCAACCAGCCGGTCCCTAACGAGCCGATAAGCGACACCTGGGAGACCCTGCTGTCGGCCGAGGCGAACCTCTCCATCGTGAAGACCAGCGAGCCCATGAAGATCTATCCGGGCGAGCAGAAGGTCTACCACATCGAGGTCACCAACAACGGGCCCACCGGTGCCCCAGGTGTAATGGTCACCGACACCCTGCCCATACAAGTGGACTACGAGATCGACGACGCCGGCTGTTGGCTGGTCACCGAGGATCCGGACGTGCTCCAGTGCAACCTGGACTACATCATGCCCGGTGAGACCAGAGGGTTCAATATCTGGGCCCGGGTGTCGCCCGACGCGCCGCCGGGTGAGATCGTCAACGAGGCCCACGTATTCATGGAGCCGGACTACGACCCCGACGATGGCAACAACTGGGCCTGGGCCAGGAACCTGATCCTCGATCCCATCTTCGCCGATCTGGAGATCACCAAGGGCTACGACTGTGAGGTTATCCCCGAGAATGGTATGGGGTGCTTCGCGGGAAGCTGGGTCAACTTCTACCTCGACGTCTTCAACAACTCCGGCCCCCTGACGGCGGAGAACGCGGTCCTGGAGGACCTGCTGCCCGAGGGTGTCACGGTCACCGGTTACGAAGGCTGGCGGAATGATGAACCGTGGCTTGGCCTGTCCTGCAACACAGGCATCCCCGGCGATCCGGACGCGCCCTTCACCTGCGGTCTGGGCGACGTGCAGGTGGGCGACCATATTCATGTGGTCATCTACACTCAGATCGACCCCGACTACGTCCATCCCATCCTGCCCGATGACTTCCGGGTGATGGAGAATGACGCGCTGGTCTACAGCGACCTCCACGACCCCAACAACGACAACAACCAGGCATCGGCGCTGTTCAACGTCTACACCATGTCCGACGTGTTCATGCCGAAGGAGGGTCCTGACATTGCCCTGGCGGGCGAGGAGATCAGCTACCATATCCGTGTCAGAAACCTGGGCCCATCGACGCTGACCAACTTCCACTTCGTCGATGCGCTGCCCGAGGAGGTGACCTACCTTGGCTACGAGATAGAGCAAGGCACAGGTGAGTGCATCTATCCGTGGCCTATGGAAGGGGACCACGACGTCCACTGCTATGTGGACGACATCGCGCCGGGTGGCGTGCGCGTCGTGCACCTCAGGGTCCTGGTCAACCCGAACGTGCCGGACGATACCGACATCCGTAACTACATAGCCGGATGGTTCGGTAACTCAGGCCACAACGTCGACGGCCCCATGGAGGTGTACACCAACATCACTAATGAGGCCGACCTCTCCGTGTGGAAGGAGGCCGAGCCCTGGAAGGTCTACGCCGGCGAGCAGGTGATGTACACCATCGAGGTCACCAACAACGGCCCGGGCGACGCCTACGACGTCGAACTCGACGACACGCTACCTGACGGCGTCGTGGCCGAACTGGTCACCGAGCAGCCCGCCTGCGAAATCGAACCCCCGAACGGGTATTACGGTAAGCACGTGCATTGCGACTGGGAGGTCTTCCCTGTCGGGCAGACCAAGACCTTCTACATCTTCGCCCGGGTCGAGCCCGATGCCGAGCCGGGTACGGTCAGCAACCAGGTGTCGGTGGAGAGCGAGCCCACGGAGGACCCCATAGACTACAACGACTACGCCAGCGCCCCCATCCTCATCCAGGGCCAGGCCGACCTCATGGTGCAGAAGTTCGGCAAGCCTGAGGGAGAGGTGCGGGCCGGCGACGAGCTGACCTACACGGTGTTCGTGTACAACCTGGGCACCGGATACGCCCATGAGGTCACCCTGGACGACGTTCTGGAGTCCGACGGCTCCTTCGACCTGCTAGGGGTCACCTCCAACCGCGACGCGCTGTGCGACCCAGAAACCGGCACCTTCGACCACGACATGTTCCTGACCTGCACGCTCAGCGACACGCTGGAGGTCAAGGGGCCGGAGCCTGGCTCCGGTCGCTGGATGCTCACGGTCGTGGTCTTGGCCAACGAGCCTCAGGACATCAACAACGTGGCCTACGTGGCGGGCGCCGACTACGATCCGGACCTGTCCAACAACGAGGCCATGGCCGAGCACGAGATCACGGCGGTGGCCGACCTGGAGTTGATCAAGCAAGCGTGGGGCGAGATGCTCGTCGGTTGCGAGGGCGAGACGGAGCTATGGCTGGACGAGGTGGCGGCCGGGAACACCGTGACCTACACCTTGACCGTTTCGAACACTGGCCCGTCGACGGCTGAGAACGTGACGGTCCTGGACGAGCCGCTGCCATACCCTGACCTGCTCAACATCGACGTGGAGAGCATCGAACCCAGCCAGGGCGAATGCCTGACCGCCGACATCGTCGATCAGCGGCGGCTGAGCTGCAACCTGGGCACCATCGCACCGGAGATGACAGCCACGGTCACCTTCGTGGCAGACGTACCATCGTGGGTGCCCGACTACACCGTACTGGTCAACGATGCCCAGGTCTACAGTGACATGTTCGACGACAACAACGGCAACGACCTGTACAGCAATCAGACGGTGGTCAGCCGGGTGGCGGACCTGGAGGTGATCAAGACCCAGGATCCGGAGATCTCTCTGCCCACCTGGGAGATCACCTACACCATCACCGTGACCAACTTCGGGCCCAGCGACGTGGAGGGTCTGTTCATCTCCGACACCATCCCCGTCCAGGTGCTGGACCCGACGTGGACCTGCTGCGCCTCCGATGACGGTGAGTGCGACGTGCCGTGTGAACCACCCATCTGCCCCGTGGAGCCCTGCCCGTGGCCCGACATCGGGCTCTACGCCCAGGCGGATATCCCGGCCGGCGAGTGGGCCATCTATACCGTCAAGGGGACCCTGGACTGGTGGCCGTGCGGGCCCTTCACCAACACGGTGACCTTGATACCGCCAGAGAGCCTGACGCATCCGCCGGAGGACATCGACCCCTGCGACGAGAACAACACCGACATCGCGGTCAACGATCCCATCTGCCACTACGATCCTCTGGTGCTGAAGGCGTTCCCGGGGCCTGACTCCACACCCTAGAGTCAGAGGCGACAGCAGTCGCTGAAGCATGTGTTCGAAGGGGGCGGTCCGACGGGCCGCCCCGCTTTCCTTCCCGTACCGTTGTCGCTACTAAGTCCCGTCGACTGCCAAGCTTACTGAAACAAGGCCGCACGAGCCCGTGCCCACTGGCGCCGATTCTCCCCCTCCGCTATCCAGTCTGCCTTCTCTTCCCGCCTCGTGACCGGAACTCACTACCCCCCCGACGGCAGACCATCGCCCGACCCAACCGGCGACCCGCCAATATGCCTATCTCACAGCAGGTAGAAATGCCCGTTTTGACCCCGGTAGAACCCGCATTCTGGCGCTTCCAAAGTGACCCACAATACTGTAACCTGGGCGAGGGACGTACCTCCATGTGCCTCGGAAGGAGGACAGTGAACCATGAACCGGCTCAATCGTGACCGCCTCGCTCAAGTCGCGAGAACGCACTCACTCTCGTTGCTCCTCTCGGCGCTGGTCCCGCTGGCCCTGCTGGTCTGCCTGCTGGCGGCCCTGGGAACCGCCCACGGTGCGCCAGACACGGTGGCCGTGACCACCACCAACGACGTGGTGGATGGAACCACCGACTCCATCGCCGAGCTCAATTTGGATCCCGGTGCTGACGGCGAAATCTCCCTTAGAGAGGCCGTCATCGCGGCCAACAACACCCCGGGGATGGACGAGATCATCCTGCCCAGCGGCACCTACACCCTGACCATCGAGGGCTCGGGGGAGGATCTCGCGGCGACGGGTGACCTGGACATCACCGACGACCTGACCATCACCGGCGCGGGCGCCTCCACCACGATCATCGACGCAGGAGGAATGACCACCGACCCCGACCGCGTGTTTGACTTCGGTCCCGGCACGTCCGCTGATGAGAACATTGCCATCTCGGACGTCACCATCACCAACGGCGACGCCGGGGATTCCCACGACGGGGGCGGCATCTGGCACCGCAGCGTGTATGGCACGGTCGCTCTTACCCGCTGCACCATCACCAACAACTCGGCATGGGACGGCGGAGGCATTGCTGCTTACGGCGAACTGAACCTCGCCTACTGTACCGTCAGCGGAAACACTGCTATCGGCGATGGAGGCGGCTTGAGAGCGTCGGCGCCCGCAACCATCGCCGACAGCACTTTCACCGGGAACTCGGCAGACGATGAGGGCGGAGGAATCTGGTCCATTGTCGACGCGACGCTGACCGACACCACGATCAACGGGAACTCGGCCGCACTGGACGGCGGCGGCATCTGGTTTATGTACGGATCTCTGGCGCTGACCAACACCACGATCAGCGAAAACACGGCGGAAGAGAATGGCGGCGGCGTCTACTCCACAGGCGAACTTCAGATCGCGGACAGCACCGTCTACGACAACTCAGCCTGGCGGGGCAGCGGCATCTACCAGACTGGTGGCAACGCGACCCTCACTTATACACTAGTCGCCGGCAACATCGCTGGCGTACAGGGAGGCGGCATATACGTACAGGATGGCGAGTTGGCCATGTCCCACTGCGAGGTCAACAACAACGAGGCCGGCACCAGGGGTGGTGGCATTGCTATCATGGATGGTGGATCAGCGGACATCACAGGTTCCACCATCAGCCAGAACTCCTCCTCATCGGGGGGCGGTTTGTACGTCGGTGCCGAGGTACGCGACGCCTCGCTCGTGCTCGGGTCTAGCGTCGTCAGCGACAACGACAGCTTACTCGGCGGCGGTATCTGTGTCTTCTCCTCCAAGAGCACAGCGAACGCCACGGGGAGCGAAATCAGCAGTAACAGTGGTTTGATGGGCGGAGGCCTCTACAATGCGGGCACGTCGATGCTGACCGACTGCCTCGTCACCGACAACTCCAGCTACGCAGACGGCGGTGGCATCTACAACTACTGGAATCTGGTAGACCTCAGCAATACTGCTGTGAGCGGTAACTCCGCTGCATCGAATGGCGGAGGTATCTGCAATGCTGAGGAGGCCACCTTGATACTCGGCCGCTGCACCATCAGCGAGAACTCCAGCGACTCTGGCGACGGCGGGGGTATCTTCAACGATGGGTCTGCTGACCTGTCCAACTCCACCATCAGCGGCAACTCCGCAAACACAGGTGGAGCGGTCTCGAGCGCGGGTGCAGCCGCTCTGACCAACGTCACTGTGGCCTGGAACAGCACCACCTCAGGAGGCGCCCTTGATACGAGGGACGGCGGGGACATCACGCTCAAGAATACCATCGTGGCCAACCCGCCGCACGGCGCAGATTGTAGCAGCAACGTCGTCACCCGCGGCTACAACATCGACACCGACGGTACGTGCAACCTCACCTATTTCGGCGACCTGCCCAGCACCGACCCCAAGATCGGACCACTCCAGGACAACGGCGGCCCCACCCTGACCCATGCCCTGCTGGAGACCAGTCCGGCCATCGACGCCGGCGACAACTCCGTGGGTCTGACCACCGACCAGCGCGGTTTCCCGCGGCCGGTGGCTGGCGGCTACGGCTGTCTGCGCACTACCGACATCGGCGCCTACGAGGATCAGGGCTTCGTGGACCTCCTCGTCACCAAGTCCGGCAACCCCAACCCGGTCATGGCCGGAGAGGAGCTGATCTACGATCTCACCGCCCAGAACCTGGGCGACCAGCCCGCCACCGGCGTCGTGCTGAGCGACACCCTGCCCGCGGAACTGGAATACCTCTCCGACACCGACAGTTGCAGCGTGGTGGGCACGAGCCCCGGAGGCGGTCAGATACTGGAATGCCAGATCGGTGCCCTTCAAGGATGTACCAGTCGCCCCTTCCAGATCAAGACGCGGGTCAAGGCCGACGCTGTGGCGTGGGAACCCACGGGAGCCATCAGCATCTCCAACTCGGCCAGCGTGACCGGCGACCAGGAGGACTACAATATCATCAATAACCTCACCCTCGTGGCCGTCCTGGTCCAGGATGAGGCCGACCTGAGGGTGCTGAAGACGAGCACCCCTGACGACGCCGTGGGCATCGGCCAGGTCTTCACCTACACCATCTACGTGGACAACCTGGGCCCCTCCTACGCCCGGGAGGTGAGATTCACCGACGAGATCCTCGCCTCGGGCGAGCTCACCATCCTGGAGTCGGTGGGCGACCCGGACCGCGACGATACCTGTGTGATGTCCAATACTACGGTCGACTGCCAGCTCAACGAGCCCCTGGAGCCGCAGGGGTATGGTGCAGGGGACGGCCGCTGGACGGTGCTCTTGCGCGTGCAGGCTGATGAGAGACAGGACGTGGACAACGTAGTCACCGTCTACACCGAGGAGGGCGGGACCCCTGACCCCGATACCTCCAACAACGTAGCCGAGGACGCCATCCACGTCGGCCCCGCCGATCTGGAGATCGTCAAAGATGTCTCGCCCGGGCCCTACTACGCCGGAAACCAGATCACCTATACGCTGACCGTGACCAACCACGGCCCCGACCCGGCTGTCAACGTGGTGTTGGAGGACCTGCTGCCCGAAGTGGTGACCGTGGTGGAGATGATCCCTTCCCAAGGCTCCTGCACCTCTGGCTTGCCGGGGAACCCCGACGCTCCGCTGACCTGTTCCCTGGGCGAACTGGTCCCGGAGGCAGAGGCGACAGTGGAGGTCCACGTTCTCATCGACGAGGGGTACGATGGCTACCTGGAGAACGACTCCCTGGTCTACAGCGAGGTCTATGACCCGGACAACGGCAACAACCGGGACACCGTGATCATCCAGATGGACACCTACGCTGACCTGAGCATCAGCTCCAGGGCACGCGGCGAGTTCGCTGTCGATGCAGTCGCGGGGATACCAGGCATCTACTACATAGAGCTCGACGACGAAGTCACCGCGGGCCGCCAGATATGGTATGAGATCACCGTGGAGAACAAGGGCGCCAGCGACGCCCTCCAGGTCGCCGTCGAGGACTTCTCCCACCCCTACCCGTTCTTCGAGTTCCAGTACGCTGAAGGGGGCACGTGCCAGCCCATGGGCAACCCAGGGCTTCTCCTGTGCGAGCTGGGAACCCTACCCGCGGGCACGGCCAAGACGTTCAGGATCTACATGCTCGTGGATTCCAGCGCGCCAGACTACATCTCCTACCTTCACGAGTCTTCCGTCACCTCGCTGACCCACGACCCCTACACTGGTGACAACTTCGTCTCCGAAGAGATCACAGTCTACAACCAGGCGGACCTCTCCCTCAGCAAGACCAGCGAGGCCCCGAAGGTCTACGAGGGCGACCAGATCAGGTACGACGTGACGGTGACCAACAACGGGCCCAGCGCCGCCCGCGCCGTCTCCGTCATCGACACCTTGCCTCTGGAGGTTGAGTTCGAGTTCGCCACCGAGGAGCCCGTCTTGTGCGAGCAGGTCCTCGGCGGCCCCATGACTTGTACCTGGGAATGGGAGGAACCCCTGCTGCCCGCCGAGAGCCGCGCGTTCTCCATCTACGCTCGCGTGCTCAAGGAAACTCCGCCCGGGACCATCACCAATCAGGCCAGGGTGGAGACAGAGGTAGAGAGCCTGCTCAGCTACAACGATGAGGATTCCGCCCTCAACCTGGTGTTGACGCCGGAGTGCGCCGATTTGCAGGTCAGCAAGACCGCCCTCGGGGAGGTCCAGGTAGACGGCCAGGAGGGTCTGACCTTCGACATCGCCTTGCCAGGCACTCCGTTCCCCGAAGATCCCAACTATACGACTTCCCCTGCCCAGGTCACCGCCGGGCGGCGCATCTCCTACACCGTCACCATATCCAACGAGGGTCCTTCTGCGGCGGAGAATGTCCAGGTCACCGACCTGCTGCCGCCAGGGGTGACCCTCTATCCAGGGAGCCTCACCCTCAGCCAGGGCACCTGTAGCACAGGTACTCCAGGTGTGCCCCCGCAGGAGTTGCTCTGCGGCCTGGGCACCCTTGCGCCCGATGCTATCGCCACCATCACCTTCCAGGTAGTCGTGGATCCGGCCCAGCCGACCTGGACAGTGCTGGAGAACGACGTGTCGGTCACCTCCGACAACCCAGAACCCTACAACGAGGATAACCAGGCCCATACTCTCACCATCGTCAACAACCGCTCCGATCTTGGGATCAGCTCACAGGCCACCGGCGAGGTCGCCTTCGATATGGTCGGAGGGGTGCAAGGCATCTTCTACGTGGAGTTCGATGACCAGGTGACGGCAGGGCGTCAGATACGGTACGAGATCACCGTGCAGAACAAAGGAGCCAGCGATGCCCTCGATGTAGTGGTGGACGACCTTTCCTGGATCTACACGTTCTTCACATTTGTGCAGGCCGATGGCGCCTCTTGCCACCCCGACATCGACAACCCAGACGGTCGTCCGGGCCATCTGCTCTGCGAGCTGGGGACCATCCCTGCCGGCTCGCAGAAGACGGTCAACATCTACATGCTGGTAGATCCACGAGCGCCAGACTACATCGGTTACTGGCACGAGTCCTCCACGACGTCAAATGCCCCGGATCCCTTCCCCGACGACAACTTCGTCCACGAGGAGATCACCGTCGACAACAAGGCGGACCTCTCCATTCGTAAGACCAGCGAGCCGTGGAGGGTGTACGCCGGCGAGCAGATCAGATACGACGTCTCGGTGGTCAACAACGGACCCAGCTTCGCGCGCACCGTCTCCGTGGTCGACACCCTACCGGAAGGCCTGGACTTCGAGATGAGCACGGAGCCGCTAGTCTGCGTCCTGAACGGGAGCCTGGAGTGCACCTGGGACTTCGACGAGGGGCTCATGCCCGGCGAGACCGTCGAGTTCTCGTTCTACGCTCGCGTGGCGCCGGACACCTTGCCAGGGACCATCAGCAACCAAGCCAGGGTGGAGACAGATATCCAGAATCTGCTCTCCTACAACGATAGCGACACCGCGGCCAACTCCGTCGAGGGCAAGGCCGACCTCAGGATAGAGAAGTACGGCAAGCCCGACGGCACGGTGAGAGCCGGTGAGGAACTGACCTATACCGTCATCGTGGACAACCTCGGCCCGAGCTACGCTCACGATGTGATGCTGCGGGACCAATTCAGTTCGGATGGACACTTTGAAGTCGTGACCTGGGGGACAAATCTCGATGCCGTCTGTGCCTGGCAAGGCGAGATGGAGGACGGCTTCTGGACAGGGCAGCTCTCCATCTGGTGCCCGCTGTCCGACACCCTCGATCTCCTCTCAGACCCGCCATTCCGAGGTAGCTGGATCCTGACCTTCGTCTTCAGAGCGTACGAGCCCCAGAGCATCAACAACTTGGCCCGCGTCGTCTCCTCGGACTTCGATCCCGATCCATCCAACAACGAGGCCACCGCCGAGCACGACATCACCGCCGTGGCCGATCTGGAGATCACCAAGACAGCCTGGGGCGAAGTGCCCGTGGGCTGTGGCGGCGCGTTGGATCTGTGGGAGAACGAGGTCGCAGCCGGACGAACGCTGACCTACACCCTGACCGTCACCAACCACGGCCCCTCCACGGCGGAGAACGTGGTGGTGCGAGACCAACCGCTGCCGTCTCTGGTCGAGATTCAAGAGATCACACCCAGCCAGGGGAACTGTGACGAGGGCTACCTCGGCGCCCCCGACTACCTGCTTACCTGCAACCTGGGCACACTGTCTCCAGATCAGAGCGAGACGGTGACCATCGTGGCCAGCGTTCCCTCCTCGGTGCTCGACGGCACGGAGTTGGTGAACGTCGCCCGGGCCTACAGCGACATGTTCGACGGCAACAACGGTAACGACGTCTTCACCAATGAGACCGTCGTGACCACCTGGTCCGACCTTGAGGTCCTGAAGACACAGGTCCCGGAGATAGCCTTGCCTGGCTGGGGCGTGACCTACACCATCACCGTGACCAACCTGGGTCCCAGCGACGTGGAGGGTGTGTTCATCTCTGACACCGTCCCGGTGGAGGTCCTGAACCCGACGTGGACCTGCTGCGCCTCCGATGACGGCGAGTGCGATATCCCGTGCGAGCCGCCCATCTGCCCTGAGGAGCCCTGCCCGTGGCCGGACATTGGACTCTACGCTCAGGCTGATCTCCCGGCCGGCGAGTGGGCCATCTATACCGTAAGCGGCACCCTGGACTGGTGGCCTTGCGGTCCCTTTACCAACACGGTGGAGATTGACGCACCCAACGGCATCCTGGACCCCGAGAGGGACACGGATCCGTGTCCGGAGAACAACGTGGCCTTCGACGTCAACGACCCGGTGTGCCACTTCGATCCTCTGGTGCTCAAGGCGTTCCCGGGGCCTGACTCCACACCGTAGGGTCAGGCGCTGAGTGAGTAACGAGGGGGGCGGCTCCGGAGCCGCCCCCCTCTTCTTTGGTGCATCGCCACATGGTGCTCTGGCGAACCGCAAGTCTCGCTGCGCGCCAGTATCCTTTTCTCGCCTGGCCCGTTAGACAGAGTGCCAGGGTCCCCTGGCCCGAGTTGCCATCTTGACAGACTCGGGATTGCGTAGTACAATAGTACCGGTCCCCCAAGACCGATGACCGCGCCCGGAGCGGTCACCCGATGTAGGGAAGGGAATGCAACGTACCGCACAACGAGGCAGAGTGATCTTTGGGCCTCGAGCGCTCAGCCAAGGGTGTAGCGTAAACCTCCTTCACCGCCAATCCGTGCATATCCCGGTGCCGTCCCTCGTCGCCGACCCATTGCGCCACTATCCACTGCTTGCTGGGGCCCCTTCGGCTGCGGGGCCTCGTTTGCGTTGAGGTCTGTCTACACCCTGGCGAGCAGGGCTTGTACACCGTGAAGGGCAGCCCGGGCTTGTGGCCCAGCCGGCTGCCTCCAGGGACAGGAGTGGTATGGTCCATCCGTCCCTGCTATCATGCTTCGCTCCATTGACCCAGTCTTGTCTATTGCTACGAGAATCAAACCGTGGAGGAACACAATGCAAACGACTCAGAGTCGACACGGAACGACATCCATCTGGCGTCTAGCGCTGAGCATCGCCTTGCTGGCGATGCTGGCCCTGGCCGCCCCAGCGCCGCAGGTGGCTCACGCGGCGGACATAGACGTCACCACCACCGACGATGAACTCAACAGCGACGGTGACTGCTCGCTGAGGGAGGCCATCGAGGCGGCCAATACCGACGCCGCGGTGGATGCGTGCACGGCAGGCTCGACAGGCATGGACACCATCTACCTGCCGGCAGGCACCTACACCCTATCTCTGACCGGCAGCGGGGAGAACGCCAACCAGACCGGTGACCTGGACGTCCTCGATGATCTGACCATCGTGGGCGGCGGAGCTGACTCCACCATCATCGATGCTGACGGCATCGACCGGGTCCTGCACCTGGTGCCCGAGGATCCCCTGCTCTCCATCATCTACCTCGATATCTCTGGCGTCACCATCACCGGCGGAGCGCCATCCGATACCGATGGCCTGTGTTTCGAATACACAACATACATGATAGGAGGCGGTGGCATCTGCGCCGGCGGCGTGGCTACTGTGCTCACCGTCGCCGACTCTGTCATCACCGGGAACCTCGTCGCCGCGACCAGTTCGATGGGCGGCGGCGGCGGCGTGATGGCCATAGGCTACGTCAGCCTGGACGATTGCACCGTCAGCAACAACAGCGTCGTTGGCGAGTACACCGGCATGGGCGGCGGTTTGTTCGCTCTCGGGACCATGGATATCGCAGGCAGCACCTTCAGCGGGAATCAGGCCTACACTGGAGGCGCGATCGCGCCCGTAACCATCATGGAAGGATCGGGCGCATCCACCGTGGTCAATAGCACCTTGAGCGGCAACTCCGCATTTATGGGTGGTGGACTAGGAACTTTCACCGGCACCTACGCGGATGTGACACTCACCAACTGCACCGTCACAAGAAACGTGGGCTTCATGGGGGGGGCCGGCCTCTACAACGGAGCCGGCACGGTGCATCTCAAGAACACCATCGTGGCCGATCAGCTCGTGGGGGGCGACTGCTCCGGCACTATGACCTCCCAGCAGTACAACATCGACAGCGACAATACGTGTAATCTCATCCTCCTTGGGGACCAGCCCACCACCGACCCGCTCCTCGGGTCCCTTCAGGACAACGGCGGTCCCACCCTCACTCACGAACTACTGGCCGGAAGCCCCGCCCGCGACGGCGTGGCAGACGGCTATTGCACCGTGACCACCGACCAGCGTGGTGCGCCGCGCCCCGTGGACGGCGACGAGAACGGCACGCCTCTGTGCGACATAGGCTCCTTCGAGGCGGATGCCCCTCTTCAGATCGTGGAGCTGGCTATCGAGAAATCCGGCCAGCCCAACCCCGTCTACGCAGGCGAGGAGCTGGTCTACAACATCGCCGTGACCAACAACGGCACGGCCACGGCGGACCCCGTGGTGGTCGTGGACACGCTGCCCTCCGAGGTCTCGTATCAGTCAGACACGGGCGGCTGTGCGGTGATCGACACCGGTCCCCCCGAGGTCTTGG